>DAOWHI010000214.1 GCA_030641505.1 Gemmatimonadota bacterium
AGCGATTGCGACTCGCCGACAATGGAGAAGTCGAGGCGCTGCGCCTCTAGTTCGAAAACGACGAAGTCCTCTATGCATCGGTCGAGCAGATCGGGCAGGTTGAGAAGTTCAGCAGCCCCGAGGGGACAGTGCCATCGCTACATCGGTTGTCGTCCCCGCGCTGGGAACGGCAGAAGGCACGCACCCGAGCGGCGATCGCCGAGCTCACCGAAGAGCTTCTCCAGCTCCACGCCGAGCGCGAGCTGGCGCCCGGCTTCGCGTTTGCCGCCGACACCGATTGGCAACGCGACATGGAAGCGGCGTTTGTGTACGAGGACACACCCGATCAACGGGCCGCTGCCGAGGCGGTCAAGCGTGATATGGAGCGCTCGCGACCAATGGATCGGCTGATTTGCGGCGACGTGGGCTACGGGAAGACCGAGGTCGCGATTCGGGCCGCGTTCAAAGCGGTCCAGGACGGCAAACAGGTCGCGGTGTTGGCGCCGACGACGGTACTCGCCGCACAGCACCTCGAGACCTTTGGCGAGCGGCTGGCGGACTATCCGGTCAGAATCGGTATGCTGTCGCGATTCAATACTCCAGCCGAGAATCGCGCCGTGATCGAGGAGCTCGCGACCGGTGGGCTGGACATGGTGATCGGCACGCACCGACTCTTGTCGAGCGACGTCACGTTCGCGGATCTAGGGCTCATCGTTGTCGACGAGGAACAGCGCTTCGGGGTGCGACACAAGGAGCGGCTGCGTGCGCTCAAGACGAGCGTCGACGTGTTGACGCTCTCGGCTACGCCGATTCCGCGCACGATGCAGATGAGCCTTATGGGCTTGCGCGAGATGAGCGTGATCGAGACGCCGCCGCGGGACCGAACGCCGATCGTAACTTGGGTCACGTTTTACGACGAGGAGCTGATCGACGAGGCGATCCGACGCGAAGTTGATCGCGGCGGCCAGGTGTTCTTCGTGCACAACCGCGTCCAGACGATCGATGCCACCCGGCGTCGGCTCGAGCGGCTGCTGCCGGACATACGGCTCGCGATCGCCCACGGCCAACTCCCGGGCCACGAGCTCGAGACGGTCATGATGCGCTTCTTTCGAGGTGAAATCGACGTGCTGGTCACGACCGCAATCATCGAGTCCGGGCTCGACGTCCCGACCGCCAACACGATCGTCGTCGATCGCGCTGATCGCTTTGGCCTGGCCGACTTGTACCAGCTTCGAGGGCGGGTTGGCCGCTCGCACCATCGAGCCTACTGCTATCTGCTGGCGCCGCCACGCCGAGCGATGACCCGCGACGCTGAGAAGCGGCTCAAAGTGATCGAGGAGCACACCGATCTGGGAGCTGGCTACCGGATCGCGCTATACGATCTCGAGATGCGTGGGGCAGGGGATTTGTTGGGCGCCGATCAGTCGGGGTTTATTGCCGCGGTTGGTTTCGAGACTTACCTGCGGTTGCTCGAAGAGACGGTACGGGATCTCAAAGGCGAGGACGAAACGGCCGTCGCTCCGCCCGAGCTGGTCTTCGATGGCGACGCGTATCTACCGACCGACTACGTCCCCGACGATCAGCAGAAGCTGGCCCTCTATCGCCGGTTGGCTCGGCTCCGGGAGGTGGGGGCGATCGACGACTTTAAGGCCGAGCTCGAGGACCGCTACGGACCGCTCCCGGAGCCGGCCGGGCACCTGTGTGCCGCGGCCCGTTTCAAGGTTCTCGGAACGGCCGCCAGGCTCGAGCGATTGAGACTGAAACCCCACGATGCAACGGCGGAACTGCGATGGCCGGTGGGGGTAGAGCCTAGGTTAAAGGCGATTCAGGCAGCCGCGGGTGAGTTGGTCGAGCTGACAGTCCAGCGGGTCGACCCCCTGCATCTCGTGCTCGCCGCGCCGGACTACACAACGCTGCTGGAAGTGCTCGAAGCGGGCTTGCGAGCTTGGGTGCCTGACTCTATCGTGACTTGTTGACCGCGCCATCCGAATAGCGGCTTTACCCGATACTCATACACGAGGTGTTCAGTGATTGTCAGGCAATCGCTCGCGACCTTGAAGGGGTCGATCGTGACGCTCGCGCTGGCTGCGGCCTGCGGGTCCGGCAACGACGGCGCAGTAGCGACCGTTGACGACAAGACGTTCACCGTCGACAACGTAGTCGAGTACATGCAGGAGGCTGGCTACGGCGCTAACCGCGAAGCGGTGGAGCGCGCCGTTGACGAGCTGGTGAAGATGTATCTCGTAACCCAACGCGCTCGTGACCGCTATACGTTGACAGCGGCTGACAGCCTGCGATTGACGGAGATGCGCGAGACGCTGGTGTGGAACCAGTTCCGCGAAGACGTGATCCATGAGAACGTCACGGTCGACGAAGAGGAGTTGCGGACCTGGTACGAGGAGAACGTCGGCGAAGAGGTGAACGCCCGACACATTCTGATTCGCGCTCAGGCGAGCGACCCCGATTCCGTTCGACAGGCAGCCAAGGCCAAGGCCGAATCGTTGTTGGAGGAGGTCAAGGGTGGAGCCGACTTCGCGTCGCTGGCGGAAGAGAACTCGGACGACCCGGGTAGCGCCCAGCGCGGTGGGTCGCTGGGTTACTTCTCACGCGGGCAGATGGTTGGTCCGTTTGAAGAGGCAGCGTTTGGAACGCCGACAGGTAAGATCGCCTCCGATATCGTGGAAACGCAATTCGGCTACCACGTGATAAAGGTCGAGGATCGACGCAAACAGACGTTCGAAGAGCTGCGTGAGGAGATCGAAGAACAGCTTTCCCGGCCGGAGCGGCAGGAGGCGGAGCAAGCGTTCCTCACAGGTCTAATGGAAACCAGCACGATCGAGTTTTACGAAAGCAACATCGATCGGCTTATTGCGCTGATCAATGACCCTCCACCCGGCGGGATCGAATCGGAGGATCGCGATCTGCAGCTAGCTTCGTTTACTGGTGGCGAGATCAAGCTCGCTGACATCTGGAAGCTGTACGAGATGTTACCCGAAGCGAACCGTCGAACGATCGCGACGCTCGACCAGACGACGATGGTCCAGGCGCTGTCTTCGATCGTTCAGCGGCGGTTGGTATTGGCGCGGGCCACCTCGGAGGGGACGGTTCTCGACTCGACCCGTCAGGTCCAGCTCGATGAGCGCACCGACTTGCTATGGGCCCAGGCGTACCTTGGCCAGCTTTTGGAACAGCAAAGTCAGGTCGCCGACGCCGACGTGCGAGAGTACTTCGACGAGCATCGAGAGTTCTATCGCGGGCAGATGTTCGAGGACGTTCGCGAGCAAGTCAGAAGTGTGCTCATCGGTCAGCGCAGAGATCAGTTCGGAGATCCGGAATACCAGCGCGAACTGATGACCGCTGTCGCGGATTCCCAAGCCGAGCGAGCGTCCGTGCAAACCAACGAGGCGCTTTACGACCGCGTGTTGGTGACGCTCAAGGAACGTTTGGCTGAAGACGACGCTGGAGCTAGTAGCTGACGATGATTCGACAGGCGACCCTATGCCTGGCGGTTGCGGCCGTTGCTTGGACGGCCGAGGTCAACGCCCAAGATGAGGTGGACGCCACCGACATCCCGTTGACGGAGGAAGCCGCGCCGACCCCAGCCCCGCTCGAGCCCAGGGTGGGAGATCGGATCATGGCGGTCGTGGGCGACGATCTGTTGCTCGAATCGGAGTGGGTTGAGCAAACGCTCATCTTGGCCGAGCAACTCGGAGTCGATAGAGGAACACCACAGTTCGACGTCATTGCTACTGAGGCATTTGACCAGATCGTCCGAAACCTCGTCATCGTCTCGGTCGCGCGCCGCGATACTACGATCATGATCGATGAAGAATTGGTGCTGGAGCAGGTCGATCGTGAGATCGAGCAGATAAGCCAACGATTCCCCAGCGAAGCCGACTTTCGGCGCGAGCTCGAGCGCAGCCAGTGGGGAAGCCTGGCAGCGTATCGCGCCGATATCCAGGACCGGAAACGCCGTGAAATGTTGGGCGAGGCGCTGCTTGAGGTACGACGCGATGAGATCAAGGCGCCGACGATCTCGGATGCGGAAGTGCGAGCCTATTGGGACGAAAACCGTGCCGGTTTTGGCCATCAGCCAGTGACATTCCAATTCGAGGAGATAACGGTCACGCTGAAGCCAGCCGAGAGCGCACGCGACGCGGCCCGAAGCGCCGCCGAGGGCGTTCTTGAGGAACTGAACGGGGGTCTCGACTTCGCGAGCGCAGCTCGCCAGTACTCGGGCGACACCAGCACGCGGGACGACGGCGGCGATTTGGGATGGTTTGGTCGCGGACGAATGGTGGCGTCCTTCGAACAAGCGGCGTTCGATGCCGTCGGCGGAGAGCTCATAGGGCCAATCGAGAGCCCGTTTGGATTCCACATCATACAAGTATTGGATCAGCGGCCCGAGGAGCGGCGTGCGCGCCACATCTTGCTCTCGTTCGAGCGCACTGCTGAGGATCGCGCTCGGGCACAACTGGAAGCCGAGGCAATCCGGGATCTGGTGCGAGCCGGCGCGGACGTCGATAGCCTGCAAGCGATGCATATGCCTGACGACTCGATCGCCGGCACGATCATCGATCTCCCCGCCTCTCAGCTACCGGCACTCTACCAACGCGCGCTGCAAGATCTCGAGGATGGGGATGCGACGGTGATCGAGACCGCCAGCGGATTCAGCGTGCTCGTTGGTTATGGGCAGGCCGGTGGTGAAGAGATCACGTTCGAGGAGATCGCGCCCCGCATTCGCCAACAACTCGAACAGGAGCAGGCCGAGGAGGCGTTTGTCCAGCGTCTTCGCGAGCAAGTGTTCGTGGACATTCGGGTCCGACCGGAGAGGGCCCTGTCCGACCTCTGAACGTCGTCGCCGAGCGATGATTCTCTTCAAGAACGTCTCTAAGGAGTACCCAAAGACCGGTTACGCCCTGCGTGACGTGTCGTTTCACCTGCGCCGCGGCGAGTTCGTCTTTGTTACCGGACCCTCAGGGGCCGGCAAGACGACGCTTGTCAAGCTGGTCACCATGGAAGAGCGTCCGAGCGCTGGAACAGTTCGAGTTTCGGGCTTCTCGTCGGATCGCATCAAACGTCGCGAGATTCCCTATCTGCGTCGTCGGTTGGGGGTCGTGTTTCAGGATTTTCGGCTGTTGAAGAACCGAACCGCGCGGGAAAACGTGGCGTTCAGCATGGAAGTCATCGGAACTCCTCGCGAGCAGATCGGGTTGGCTGTTCCGCGGACGCTGGCGGCGGTGGGGTTGGCGAGCAAGGCCGACCACTTGCCGGCCGAGCTGTCCGGCGGTGAGCAACAGCGGGTCGCGATCGCCCGTGCGCTGGTCAACGAACCGTTCGTCTTGCTCGCCGACGAGCCTACCGGCAACTTGGACGAGCGCGTGTCGAAGGACATCCTGCGCGTCTGCAAGGACATTAATCTCCGGGGCATGGCGGTTTTGTTCGTAACCCACAACCGTACACTCCTGGACGACTACGTCGGGGCGCGGGTGATCGAACTCGATCGTGGCGCTCTCGTGAGCGACACCGGAGCCGGTGACTCCTAGCCGGCCAGCTCACCCGGGGCGGTCATGAGGTACACGCCGCGGGAGGCTTTCTTTGCCTTTCGTCGCGCTCCACTCCTATCCGCGCTCTCGGTCGTAACGATCGCCTTCGCTCTTTACACGTTGGCTGTCTTCGGCCTGGTCTGGCTCAACATCGAACGTGTGCTCGACGATGTGGCGCAGCGAGTCGAGGTCATCGTTTTCCTCGAGGATGGCACCGATCCCGCCGAGAGCGCGACGCTGATGAGCGAGCTTGCGACCTACCCCGAAGTCGACTCGATCGCCTACGTCTCCAAGGACGATGCGTTGGCCCGCGCGCGTGGGGATCTGAGCGAGTATCGGGAGCTGTACGAGGACCTCGAGGTGAATCCGCTGCCGGCTTCGATCGAGATCGAGCTCAAACCGGGTTTCCGGCGTAGCGCCCAAGTGAACGAGATCGCCGCGCGGGTCGAACGGTTCCCGTTCGTGGAAGAGGTGAAATACGGGGAAGAGTGGGTCTCCAAGCTCAACTTTCTTCAGGATATGTCATTGTTCCTGGGTTTGGTGGTAGGCGGGATCTTCGCTGCGGTTGCGTTCGTCGCCATCGGGGCGACGATCAACCTGGTGCTGATCGCACGCGAAGACGAGTTCGCGATCATGAAGATGGTCGGCGCAACACCGGGGTTCATCGCACAGCCGTTCATTCTGGAAGGGTTTGTCAAAGGAGTGGTCGGCGCCATACTCGCGCTGGTGCTCTTGACGGCGACCTTCAGTGCGCTTGAGCAGCGCGTGCTAGCGCTCGGTTTTTATACGCCGGCCCAGATCGTGACCGGCGTGGCGTTGGGCGGGGTGTTGGGGGCGGTCGGGTCCATCCTGTCACTTCGGCGGCACCTTTATGGCGGTACGGCGTGACATGTCTCTCGTTGCACGGGACGCTCGAGCTCCGGGTTATGCTCGTCGGCCTGTTCAGCGGCGCAATGCTGTTGTTGCCGAGCGCGACGCCAGCCCAGGAAGACGCAGAACTCGAGACACAGCGACAGCGGCTCGAGGAGATCCAACAGGAGATCAAGAACAAGCGCGCCGAAGCGGCGCGACTCGGCGAACGTGAGCAGAGCGTGATTCAAGAACTGCGACAGGTCGAACGGGAGCTGGATGTCACCGAGCAGCTGGTCTCGACCCTCGGCGAGGAGATTAATAGTCGCAGCCAGCAGATCGAAGAGGTGTCAAAGTCGCTGGCTCGGGCCCACGATGAGCTAGCGCTAAAGCGGCAAGTGTTGGCTCGCCGACTGCGCGCGATCTACAAGTTGGGTCGCTTTGGCGTGATCGAAATCTTGTTCCGATCCGACTCGTTCGCGGATGCGCTGAGTCGATACAAGTACTTGCGGCTGATTGCGGAGCAGGACGGACGACTGGTGGACCGGATCTCGCGCTTGGAAACGCGGATAAAGGAGAACCTGGTCGCGCTCGGACGGGCACGGGAAGAGCTCGACCACGCACGAGCGGCACGTATGCGCCATGCGGAAGAGCTTTCAGCGACCGAGGGAGACCGGCAGCGCATGTTGACCGCGGTCAAAGGGCGTCGGTCGGAGCAGCTCCGCGCCGCCCGGGCGCTGGAAGACGAGACGCGTCGGATTCAACAGCTCCTGGTGGTGCTCGAGCGCCGCCGGACCGAGCGTGAAGCCGAGGCCCGTCGACTAGCAACGGCCGCGGGCAGGCGAGCGCCGGATCCGGCAGCGTCGACGCTCACCGCCGACGTGGGCGCGCTGGCCTGGCCGGTGGAGGGCGAGATCATCGCGCGCTTCGGTCGAGCCGTGCATCCGGTCTACAAGACCCAGGTCGTCAACAACGGCATCGACATTCGTGCGCCGCGGGGTACGCCGGTCAGAACGGTCGGCGTCGGCGAGGTCGCCTACGTTGATTGGAACGGTGGTTATGGTCTCATGGTGATCGTCGATCATGACGGCGGATACTATTCGCTGTACGCGCACCTTGATCGTGCAGATGTGACGGTCGGTCAGCAGGTCGGCCAACAGCAAGTGATTGGGACGGTGGGCGAAACGGGGAGTCTGGTGGGGGCTCAACTTCATTTCGAGATTCGTGAGGGTGGAAGGGCGATCGACCCAGTCGCCTGGCTGCAAAAGCGGTGACTACCAACGCGCGCATCCGAGTGCTCGGGCACACCGCGCTCAAGACGGCGCTCAACGGCGCCATCGGTCGCGAGCGACTTGGGGCCGCGTTGCTGTTGTACGGTCCCGGCGGGGTCGGAAAACAAACCCTGGCCCGATGGCTGGCTCAGCGCTTGTTGTGCACTGACGGTGGCTCCAAGTCCGCCGGTGAGCCGTGCGGTTCCTGCGCCACGTGCCGTCGATTAGCGGGCAACAATCACCCTGATTTTCACTGGTATTTCCCGCGCCCGGCGGAGACCTACTACAAGGCCAACGCGCGGGCCGAGGATCTCGCCCGCCGTGCCGGTGAGCCGATCACTCCAACGACCTACGACCACCCGGCGTCGTTTCGGATGGAGGACTTTCACTTCATCGCGCAGCAGGCCGGGCGGCCGCCGTTTGAGGCGTCCGAGCAACTGTTCCTACTGGGCGATGTCGATCAGCACCCACCGGGCGACGAGC
>DAOWHI010000212.1 GCA_030641505.1 Gemmatimonadota bacterium
GATCGCTCAACGATTTCGCCGCCCGGACCCGACTCGACGATGGGATGCTTGCCCGCCTTGCCGAATGCGGCGCGCTCGAGGGTTTCGAGGAAGAGCGGCGCGACACCTTGTGGGACGTGTTCGGTCTCGATCGAGACGAGGGCGCAGGGCTCGACCTCGAGCTCACCGAGCCCAGCGCGACCTTTCAACACTTGAACGAACTGGAGACGATCGGCTGGGATTACGATTTTACTTCCCACAGCCCGCGCGGGCATCCGCTCGCTCCGCTGCGAGATGAGCTCACGCGAAAGCGGTTGCCTGACTCGGCGACCGTCCGCAACATGAAGAACGGGGACCACGTCCGTTATGCTGGACTCGTCATCTGTCGCCAACGACCGGGAACGGCCAAGGGCGTGGTCTTCATGACCCTCGAGGACGAGACCGGTTTTGTGAACGTCGTTATCTGGGAGCGCGTGTTTCAGAAGTATCGCCTGTTGGCAAAGACAGCGTCGTTTTTAGGTGTGACGGGAAAGCTCCAGGTTCAGTCGGGCGTCGTGCATCTGGTGGCGGAGAAGCTGTGGGCGCCCCGGGTGTGCCTCAAACCCGGTAAGACAAAGAGCCGGGATTTCCACTGAGAGCGTCACTCTCTCTTATCACGATCGCGATCCGATGCGGCACGAACATTGCTCGACCTGTGGCTCCTGTCCCCAACGAAAGATCTGCGATGTTTAGAAGGGTACTGATCCTCATCTGGCTCGCTGTCGCGGCGGTGTCACTCCTGGCCGGACTCGGTTACTACGTGACACCGATCCAGGATAGGGGGTACTCGGATCTGCAACGCAATGCACCATAAGTTGCGGGTGGTCACAATCGAGAAAGAAGATATCGGAGGAACCGTACGGCACTATCCGCGCAAGAAACTGGTCATGACCTCTGCGATCGTTATACCCGGCTACGGAAAGCTGGACTACCGAGAGGTGTTGAAGGAACAGCTGATCGATACTTGGGAGGACATCGTCGCAAGGGCTGGCTTAACCGTCAACACTGGTGAAACGGTCCAGCAAGTTTCACGCACCGGGGAATCTTGCTTTGTCGTCACTACCGACGAGAGAGAGTATCTCACGCGTCGAGTCGTGTTAGCGATCGGACGTCGGGGGGTTCCCCGAAAACTGAACGTCCCCGGGGAAAACCTCCCGAAAGTGGCCTACTCGTTGCGCGAGCCCGAAGTGTTCCAGAGAGACAAGATACTGGTCGTCGGCGGAGGGGATTCCGCTATCGAAGCGGCCCTGGCGTTGGCGGATCAACCTGACAATGAGGTTCGAATCTCATACCGGAAGGATCGATTCTCTCGCATCAAGCCGGCCAACTACGAACGAATCGAAACCGCCCTGTCATCCCAGAAGATAGAAGTTCTCTGGGACACCAATGTCCGGGGTATCGAGCCCGCTGCGGTGCACCTCAGCAATGGCCACGAGGGCATCGAACCGATCCCCAATAGCCAGGTTTTTGTGTTTATCGGTGGGGAGCTGCCGACCAAGTTCCTGAAACAATGCGGTGTCAAGATTGATACGAAGTTCGGTCAACCGTGATGAGCAAATGAAAAAGCGGCGGCCCCACTCGGGACCGCCGCAATTCTCAGTCTCGATTTGTACTGGCGCCTACTCGCCGCCTGAACTCGACATCATGATGTCCCAGTTGTAGTCGGTGTGGCTGCCGCAGATCGCGTTGAGCTCGCTCAGCGCTTCCGGCTGTTCCGCGCGCAGGTCGTTGACAATCGCTTCCCGCGTCATCATCACCGTCTTGTGGTCGGCGCCATCCATGACCAACAGCCGTCGATACTTGCCACCGGTGTGATGCGCCCACCAGCTCCACGAGTTCAACCCCCCTTCGCCGATGTGTCTCTCAAGAACCGGGGCAAACGCGGTCTGCATCAACTCGTCCGCCCGCTGCTCCCGTGCCGGATCACACTGCGCGTACATCGAAAAGCCCGCCGTCGGGCGATCGGTCACGACGTCTTCGGCCGGCACCGACGAAGCGACGTGCTGCCAGATGTAATCGTCGTGGGTGTGGCAGACCGACTGCATTTGGTCGGCCGCGGCGCGATGCTCACCCAGGAACTCTTCGACAACCGCGTTGCGGGCGTCCATTAACGCGCCCAGGTTCGGCGACACGAAGTAGACCGCCCTCCGCCAGTGACCGCCCGCGTGGTGACCGATCATACCCCACGCCGTGATGTTTCCTGACGGCATATGACTCTCGAACATGGGCCCGAGGACATCCCGGACGACCTCGTCGGCCTCTGCCTGGCGTGTCTGGTCACACACGTAGTAGATCGCCGAAATCAGCGCAGCGTCGTCCTGCGCCCAGGCCCAGGTGGGCGCCAAAACGGCGACTGCTACCGCGGCGATGATAAAGCCTCGCTTCATGCTCAAACCTCCAGCTGGTAAGGTTCCCCCCAATTGAGCTTGCTCTTTAACTCGGACGGTAGTCTACCTACACGGCAGGTCTCATTCAAACGCCTCGGCAGCAGCCTGTTCCAGACTCATCGCCCGCCCTTCCTCCCAGGCTGCAGCAAACGCTTCTTCGCCGAGTTGCTCCCGCACCTCGAAAACCGATCGGTCGAGCAACGACGGGTCCGCAGCGTAGAGGACAGAACCCACCGCTTCTCGCATCGCGTCCGACGCGCCAAACAGTCGCGCTGCGCGCTCTGGTCGAGTCTCCCGGTACGCCTGAGCCAAGCCCATCAGACAGTATGAGATGATCCACTTGTTGTGGGTAACGGTCCCCAGTCCGAGACCTTTCCGATAGCACTTCAAGGCCATATCAACATCGCCTGTTTCGATCGCAACCTGCCCCAGGTTGAAGTACGCGATCTCGTTGTCCACGATGTCGTCGGCCTCGATCAGCACCTGCTCGTACATGTCGCGAGCCAACTTGAGATCGCCCTGTAACCGCGCGGTCTCTCCCAAATTGTTGAGCGCCACCGCCGCGGTGTGGGAATCGCCGACCTCCCGGGCTAGCACGAGGGCTTCCTGGTTGCGGGCGATCGACTCCGCGTAGTTACCGTCGTCTTGAGCGACCAGTGCGAGAATCGTCTCCGCTCGGGCAATGCCACGCTTGTCACCGGCCTCACGGGCGATAGCGAGGCACTCCGAGCCGGCCGAGCGCGAACGCTCGATGTCACCCCGGACTCGAGACAGATAGCCCAAAGCCGTGAGCGCGGTCACCTGCGTTTCGATCGGTGCGTTGTTCCCGCAACGGAGCCCCGCCTCCAGCGCATCGATACCATCGCTCAGATAGCCGTGCCACAGCCAGAAGCGGTATAGCGCGCCCGCTAACTCTAGCCCCGGTTCACACTCTCCAACCGTTGACTCGCTCCACTCCAGCGCCGCCCGGAAGTTGTCGTGTTCCGCGTCGAGCCGTTCCAGCCAGACCGCCTTGTCCCTGCCAATCAGTTCGGGATTCGTCCGGTTGGC
>DAOWHI010000240.1 GCA_030641505.1 Gemmatimonadota bacterium
GCAAACGAAGACGGGATGGCTAACCCTTCGCAGACACAGGAGAAGACATAATTCACACCGTCAGCAGCAGACCTCCAGACGGTGTTCAACTCCGTCGCCCAAGACATTCTCGTGCGCCTGACCCATTAAGCCAGCTCTTTGGCGCACAGCGGCCGCAATCACGGGGCGCGATCAGCAAAACCGGTCGCGCCCTCTTTTTTGCCGCTTCGCTAGGAGGCCGAGCCCGCCTCGGCGCGTGTCGTGATTCGCGCGTCGCGCTCGACGCGGCCATCCAACAGGTGCACTTCGCGGTTGGCGTGTGCGGCGATATCGATTTCGTGGGTGACGAGCAGGATCGTATTGCCCTCGCTGTGCAGGCGATCTAAGACCACCATGATCTCGGAGCTCGTCTTAGAGTCCAGGTTCCCCGTCGGCTCATCGGCGAGGATGATCGAAGGGCGATTGACGAGCGCCCTGGCGATCGCGACGCGCTGCCGCTGTCCACCCGACAGCTCGCTGGGACGATGATCGGCGCGGTCCTCGAGGTCGACCGCGCGGAGCGCGGCGTGCGCCATCTCCATGCGCTGCTCAGAGGGCGTCCCGCCGTACACCAACGGCAGCTCGACATTCCTCAGCGCGGTCGCCCGCGGCAACAAGTTGAAGGTCTGAAACACGAAGCCGATCTCGTGGTTGCGCACGAACGCCAGCTCGTCGTCGTCGAGCTGGCTCACCTCTCGACCGTTGAGCCAATACTGCCCACTGGTAGGCGTGTCGAGACAGCCGATCAGGTTCATGAGCGTCGACTTGCCAGAGCCCGATGGGCCCATGATCGCCAGGTACTCGTTCCGCTCGACCTCGAGATCGACCCCATCCAAGGCTCGGATCTCTTCGGTGCCCATCTGGTAGATCTTGGTCAAGCCCTGCACTTTGATCAGCGACTGATCGGAGCTCCCGGTCACGACTCGTTGTCGTCCTTACGTTCGATCTTGACGGCATCGCCGTCCGCTAGATCCCGCAACGCTTGGTAGCTCCCGCTCACGACTTGGTCGTTCTCCTCGAGTCCACTTCGAATCTCGAAGTAACGTTCGCCGCTGATTCCAACGCGCACGGCAGTAAAGCGCGCCGTTCCGTCCCGCACCACGAACACGCCCTCACGCTCGACGACGCCATCCGACCCGGCCGCGTCGTCGGCCACCGGGCGTACGACCAATGACTGAATCGGTATCGTCAGCACGTTCTCACGCTGAGCGGTCACGATCTCGGACGAGCAAGAGAGCCCCGACTGCGCGCTCGGCAGCTCGCCGTCCAGCGTAACTACGACTTCGAAGTCGGTCGAGTCATCGGACGGGCCGCTCGCGGTCGCGACGATCTTGGGGCTGGTGCCGACCTCGGTCACGTGTCCGATGAATGTCGTGTCCGGGAACGCATCGACGGTGACTTCGGCTCGCTGACCGATCTCGAGATCGACGACATCGGTTTCATCGACATCGATCGTGGCCTCCATGATCCCCAGATCGGCGATGACGAGCAGCACTGTTCCGGGCTGGTTCATCGTGCCGATCATCGCCACCTCGCCGGGCTCGACGTTGACGCGCGTCACGACGCCGTCGATCGGGCTGGTGATCGTGACCTGGCTCAGGTCGTGTTTGGCGCTGCGGAGCATCGCCTCGTTTTGCCGAATGCGGCTCTTGGCGGCTCCCACAGCGGCGCGGCGAGCCCTGAGCTCGGCCCGGGCAGCGTCGAGCTCGGCTCGCGGAATGAGATCGGCATCGGCCAATCGACGCTTGCGATCGAACTCCTCTGTGGCAAAGGCCAGTTGTGCCTCAGCCGAGGCCAGCTCAGCTTGCGCGACACCCACCGCCGCTTCTTGACCGCTGGCGCCGGCGGCGACGTTGACCGGGTCGAGCTGCAACAAAAAGTCACCGGTCGTGACGCGTTGACCTTCGGTGACGTCGACCCTGACGACTTCGCCGGATGTCGTCGCGCTGATCGATACCGAGTGCTTTGGCTCGAGCGTCCCGCTGGCGCTGACGACGGCGGTCAGGTTGCGCGCGGTGACCGGTTCGACCTCGACCGCCGCGTTCTTGTCACGACGGCTAAAGACTGCCACCGCGATGAGTGCCACGATGACGACAGCGCCGGCCAGGATGAGCCACTTCTTCTGAGGCCGCTTCATTCGCTCGCTCGCTCGGGGAAGAGGTCCAGCCCAGTGCTGCGCTCGAGCTCCACCAGGGCGACGTAGAAGTCGTAAGTCGACGCGATCAGGTCAGTCTCCGCTTCCGCCGCGCGGACCTGCGAGTCGAGCAGATCGACGAACGACCCAGCGCCGGTTTCGTACCGCGCTTGGCCGAGTCGCAGGTCCTCGGTCGCCAACTCGACGCTGGTCATATTGGCCTGGTGGGCCGCATAGCTGGTCATGATACGCGAGTGGGCGGTGCGCACGCTCTCCTCGATCGACAATTCACGTCGTCGACGTTCGGCGCGCGTCGACTGGAGCGCGGCGTTAGCCCGGCTCGTCTCGTTGAGACGACTGAACCCATCGAACAGCTGCCAGTTGAGCGAGAACGCCCAAAAGTTGCGCGAGTCGAGATCCGAGAACTGAAAGTCGCTCGTGTCGGCGGCCGACCTGGACAAGCTGTATTGAAACTGCAGGCCGGGGAAGTATGCGCTGCGAGCGATCCAGAGGCCGGCACGGTCGGCGCGCTCCTGGGCCTCGGTCTCACGTACGGATGGGTGCAGATCGAGCGCCCGATCGACGAGGTTCTCGACGTCGAACGGCGGACGGAACACCTCGAAGTTGGTGGTCAACTCGATCGGGCCCGGTGGCAAGCCGCCGACCAGGCGCCGCAGCGCCAGCCGGGCTTCCTCGGCCGCCTGTTGCGCCTCGAGCGAACCCACTTGGCCCTGGTTCAAGCTCAGCTGGGACTGTAACACGTCGGATTTGGTAACCTCGCCGACGTCGTACCGCGATTCCGCGAGTAGAACGTGGTGCTCGAGGCGTTCGATCTCGCGCGCCGCTTGCGCCACGAGCGCTTGGTGGCGGCGGGTACCCAGGTACTGTTGCTTGATGTCGGCGCGGGTCTGCCACCACTGCGAGTCGTAGGCCGCGATGGCGCGCTCGGATTCGGCTCTCGCACCGCGGATGCGGAAGATGTCACGACCGGCATCGAGCAGGGTGTGCGTGAAATCCCATTGGTAGGCGGTGGTGTACGTGAGCGGGCTGACGAACGGCCTCCCGCTGAGATTGAACGTGCCCGCCTCCGAGCGTTGGGCCAAGCCCTGAAAGCCGACCTGCGGCATCAGGTTGCCGTACGCGTCCCACACTCCGGCGCCTGCGGCGGACCGACTGAAAGCCGCCTGAAGAACGACCGGGTTCTCTCGCTGCCCCGCTTCGAGCGCGACCCGCAACGACAACCGCAACGTGTCGCCGGCCTGGGCCTGGGCCAAGACTCCGGCCGCCGTTGCCAAGAGGCAGAACAAGGTCAGAGCCAGCCGGTGAAACGCGCGCGGATACAGGGTGGGGGACGACATGTGGCCTCGTTTCATCGACACTCGTTCGTTCGGTTTGTGTTGCGACGCTGCCGCGCGCGCCATCGTTCAAGTGCGCCCGACGCAAAGGATGGGGACTGCGTCAGTAGTTCTCTAGAATCTGTACCCGATCGCCTTGCCACGTCATCTCCAACGTTCGTTGCTCGGCCTCGAACCGGAACCGGCCGGCGCCCGTGGTCATCCGTGCCGAGCCGCGAAAACGCTGCGTTGTGGCCTGCGCGTAAGCGGTGGCAAAGCGCTGGGCGGCGTCGGCCGAGTCCCACACGAGCGTCCAACCGTATGCCGACTCTCCCGAGGGTTTTTCGTAGAGCACGTAGCGATCACCGTCCCAGCCGGTGGCCCCGGTAGCCGCCGCCGAGTCGCCGAGCGCCGCCGCCAGGATAAGGCCGGTGCCGAATTCGCCCCAGCTGCCTTCAATAAGTTCGCGGCCCAGCTCGGCTCGGCGAGGTGGGGTGGGGCTCCGCGGTTGATCGCGCGTTTGCCAGTAGCGGTCGGGGTGAAGGATCTGTTCTGTCGACGCGGGTGGATCACGATATAGAGCGTCGACCGAGCCCCACCCGCCCTCGCGCAGCGCGGCGATGACGAAGCTGGCCCCCTCGACGTACGGAAACAGCAGCAGCCGCTGGAGCGCCTCAGGTGCCTGGTCGAATGCCGGATAGGCTTGGGCGATGGCGCTCGAGTTTCCGGCCAGGAGATCGGCGGGATCCGGCAGCCGGTCAATTGAGGCGCCGGTCGGGGCCAACATAAAGGCGAGCATCGCTGCCATTGCGTCGCCCTCCGCCACCGCGACGCGGGCCAGTGCGCCGTCCTCGGTGGGCCCGAGTTCGCCCAACCAGGCTGCGAGGTCGAAGTGCTGGTCCTGGAGGGCATGAGTCACCTCGTGGGCGACGACCGCCCGCTGGAGCAACTGGGGCAACCAATCGGCCAGATAGAACGTTTTCCTGTGCGGATCGTAGTAGCCCGCCACCTGTTCGGTATACAGGCGGACGACGAGATCCTTGAGGTCGGCTCCGGCTGGGAGCAGGCCGCAGTGCGACAAGAGCGCTGTTTGGGCGGCCCAGTCATCACGCGACATCTCGCGTTCGAGTGACCGAGTCGCGTAAAGCCGAATCGTTTCCCGGTCGCTGACCTGGAAATGGACTGGGCCCTTCCAGTCAAGCCGGCGGATGGAGGCCAATTCTTGGCCGATGGCTCGGGCGGCAGCGACGAGCGCCGATGGCGCTTCGCGCTGACCGCTTACTGGGTCCGGGGATGATAACGACGCGCTGGCGATCAATACCGCGATCGTGAGGCGGCGTGAGGAGTTCAAGGGCGGGACCACGTGATTTGGCGCGTCAGCTCTTCGATACGGAGCAGGTTATGAGGTGGATCGGCTGCAAACCAGTACCGCTCTTCGAGCCCCGATACGCGCAGGTGGACGGGGTAGGCGCGCACCCGCTCGCCGCGATGTGCAATCGGGCGTTGGGCTCCGATCTCGAGCCGCGCCGGGATCGCCCGTTGGTCGAACGCAGCCACGAAGTTGAAGCTCACCACATGGTCGGCCTCGAAGTCGAGCGCCGCGAGGCTCAGCGGGAGCTGGGCCTGGTCAAGCGTAGGCGGCGGGGTTCGCACATTGGTTTCGCGTCGGCCTTCCGGACTGGTGATCGCGAGCCGCGCTTGGCCGTCGAAACCGCGACCGTAGCTCACCTCGGCGGTCAAGCTTCCGTCCTCCCGATGTACGCGCTGGAAGCTCGAGACCGGGGAGTACGAGCGCGGATCGATTATTGCCACCAAGCTGTCGAGGCCGGTGCTCGCTCGGCGGTAGCGAGCGAGCCGCAGATCCCGGCGACTCGAAGCGACCGCGAAGCGGAGCGTATCGCCGGCGGCGCTGACGAGAGTGAACTCACCCTCCGCCAACGGTCGATCACCAAACGGGATCCGCGGCGGAGCTCCGGGATCGGTCCCCGATCCGTTGCCGGGGCCGCAAGCCAACAGCCCAAGGAGAACGAGGCGGGTGGCGATGTTCGAGAGTGGAATACGACGCATGGAACGGATAAGATAAGGGTTCGACAAATGGACATGCCAAAGCGATCCACGCGGCTTTATATCCTCATCGTGGCGGCGATTGTTCTGGCGCCGTTGCTTGGCGCTGACTCGCTGGCGCAGGACATCCAGCCGCTGGCGCCGGTACTCGAACCAAATGACCGCGAACGGCCAGAGGACGGGGTCGAGACACCGGGTCTCGACGAGCCCGGGCTCATTCCGTTGCCCGAAGCCCCAAACCGCACCACCGCAGCGTCAAGAGACAGAGTCAGGGTGACGACCGTGCTACCGGCCTCGTGGAGCGGTGTCGTGGCCAACTATCAGCCGCTGTGGATCGGGATCCTGTCCCCGAGCGGTTTTGGCTTGCATCAGTGGACACCGTATTTCGCGTCGTCGGGATTGGCCCCAGTGCTGACCGCGCATCCGTTCTTCGGGCCATGGGGCGTGCTGAGCTACGACGGTTGGATTCTCGATCGCTACCGCCAGGTCTGGACATCGGCCAACCCACCTGGGCGACTCGCCGACGCCGGTCATTGGTTGCAGCTCGGGGATCGCGCGATGGCTGAGCGCAGTGCGCGCGAAGCGGTCGAGGCTTATCGGCAGGTGACGCAGGCGGCTCCGGACTTTCCGCTGGGTTACGTCGGCCTGGGCGCGGCGTTAGCCGAGCTCGGCGATGACGCGGGCGCAGCGCAGGCGTTTCGGCAGAGCCTGGACCGCTATCCGGCGTGGCTCGCGATGGAGGTAGACTGGTCGCTCTTCTATGGCCGCCAAGATAGGCTCGAGACCGTTCAGGCCGCTGCCGACCAGCGCGCCGAGAGCGGCTCGGCCAACAGCCAGTTCGTGGCTGGCGTTTTGCACATGTTCGGTGACCACCCCGGCCTCGGTCGCGAGATCCTGAGTGGCCTCGAAGACGATCCCCACGCCGTCCACCTGATGACTCGGGGACCCCACTAGGCTACCCGAACGGACTCCGACCGACCCGATCGCGGAAGCGATCCCCCCAAAAACGGTACAGGTCTTGCAGCTTCCGGCCTCGTTATGAAGACCGAGAAGGACCTAACCCTGGTTCTCCCCGATCTCCCCCCAGAAAGCGTAGCATCTGACTACTGGGAGATCGGTGCGCACCCGAATTACCTGCTCAGCGTCAACGAAGACGTCGTTGGGGCCCGCGACCGACTGTCTCAGGTCTCTGATACTTCGCTGACGGTCATCTTGTACGGTGAGCGCGGCGTGGGCAAAGAGGTCCTGGCGCACGGTGTCCACAGTCTCTCGAGTCGCGCCGAGAAGAGCTTTACGGCGCTCAACGCTTACGCAATCCCGCGAGCATCAATCGATCGGGAGCTGTTCGGCAACGGTTACGGCGGCAAGCTCGATAGCGGCGAAGACGGGACGATGTACATCCACGGTATCGAGTCACTCCCTCAGGAAATCCGCGAGCGATTGGTGGAGTGGAAGCGCGATCGAGAAAAGACATCCGAGCCGAGCGCGCGGATCATCCTGAGCTGTGAAGCGCCGTCGATGAACGCCGACGGGTTGAGTGACCTCGAACGGATGTGGGCGCCGGCCGGCGGAGCGGTGCGGGTCGAGATCCCCCCGCTGCGTGAGCGGCCCGAGGACATTCCGCTGCTGGCGACCCACATCGTCCAGAAGTACGGACCTTTCTACGGCTCGAGCATCCGCGTTCTCCGGGGTAGTTTTTTGCGCTTCCTACAGGCCTATCAGTGGCCGGGCAACACCCGGGAGCTTGAGCGTGTGCTGAGACGCTTCCTGGTGATCGAAGACGAAGAGGTGATCCGCGCCGAGTTGGGCAGCAAGCAACCGGTCCAGGATAGCTTCGATGACGAGACCGAGACCGGGGGCTCGCTCAAGGCGATGGTCGCCCGCGCGGTGAGCCGCGTCGAGAGCCGCGAGATCACTCGCGCACTGGAGCGCGCACGCTGGAACAAGAAGCGGGCGGCGGCCGATCTCGGGATCAGTTACAAGTCCCTCCTGAACAAGATCAAGCAGTACGAAATCGAGACGTAGGGCCAGTTTCGGCTCTCGTTTTGCGACCGAGCTTGCAATTCCCCAAAAATTCTCCTGTAACTGTTTATTTGGCAACCCGTTAGCCGGATTCACCTGGGCCTCGAAAGGGTCTCGTGAGCCCCGCCAACGGTACCCCATTCCACGATTGTGGAAGCCGCGTTCCGCGTCGGTGTTCCCGCGGGTTTCAACCCACCGCTGAAACACCAGGATCACCATCCCTAGGGCGTTGTGGCACGCGAAGTGCGTTTCCAGGGGGCGATAGCGTGAAACGAACCAGCAACCTCACGAACAGAGGAAGAATGATCGCAAGAGTCGGAGAAACGCCCGTGCAAACTGGGGAAGCGGCAATCCCGCGAACTCTCGGCAGTGCGCTGCGGGCTGATGACGGACAGGACCTCGCTGAGTACGCGATCCTCATCGGACTCATCGCGCTCGTCGTGATAGGGGCGGTCACGCTGTTTGGAACACAACTCGTTGCGGCTTACAACAACATCACCGGCCAACTGCCGTTTGTCGGTGGATCGTAGGTCGAAAAAACCCCACGTGGCCCTGAGTGGGCCGGGAGGAAACAACTGATGGTAGCACTTTGGAACGCTTTCTGGAACGATGAGTCAGGTCAGGACCTGGCTGAGTACGCGCTGTTGATCGCGCTGATCGCGCTGGTCGTGATCGCCGCGGTTACGCTGTTGGGTCAGAACATCAACACGGTGTTCACCAACATCGCCAATTCTCTGACTGGTGCTGCTGGCGGGTCGTAGTCACTACGACTCTCCACCGAGGAGCCGGGGTCCGAAGCACGGGGGAACGGGCCCCGGCCTTCCTTGTTTAAGAACTCAAGATCCCCCCGGGTCGGGCCCAGGCCGATGGCTCTATTAAAGTAATGATTCACACCTTAAGCACTCTCGCGTTGATTGTTGTCGTGGTGTTGGCCGTTGCGTCCGATCTTCGCACCAGGCGCATCCCGAACGTATTGACGGTTTCCGGCTTGGGCGTCGCGCTTGCGTTGCGCGCCGTCATCGGTGTCGACGCGTTGCTCGCGGGACTGGTGGGCGGAGCGATCGCGCTCGGTCTCACCTTGCCACTGGTGATGTTCGGTGGGTTGGGCGGCGGCGCTTCCAAGCTGCTTGTCGCAGTGGGCGCGTTTCTCGGCCCCGCCGGCCTGCCAATGGCCCTGCTCGTCACGGCTTTGGTTGGTGGCGTCATGGCGCTGGGGTTGGTCGTCTACCGCGGAGTGCTCGGCGCGACTCTCAAGCACTGCTGGCACCTGACCCGCCGGCTGTGGACCCCAAGCACCCCTGAACCCCTTCGGACCCTTGGAAC
>DAOWHI010000277.1 GCA_030641505.1 Gemmatimonadota bacterium
ACGTCGGTCAGCTGGGGATGGGGCTACTGGCCAATTACAGGGGGAGGGGGATCGGGACGCGGCTCATGGAAGTGGCGCTGGCTCGAGCGTGGGAGATTGGTCTCGAGCGAGTGGAGTTGGAAGTGTACCCGTCCAATGCAACCGCTATCCATCTGTACGAGAAGTTTGGTTTTCAGCTCGAGGGATCTCGGCGCAAAGCGAAGAAGATGGATGGGGTGCACGAAGACATCCTCATCATGGGCTTACTTCGCGAAGAACAAGAGGTCTAGCTGGTGTCGAAGCTCCTGAAGATCACAGCTCCCTTCCTCGCCTTGGCGATCGCCTTTGTCTCGCTAGGGATCCTATTAGATGACAGAATGCAATTGTACTTTGGATTGGTATGGCTCGTGATCGCTGCGGGCGCGGCTCTGTGGAGGCAAACACGGGCGAGTTAGGAGGGTTTCGCGCACGGTTGAACGATTGATGCAATCCTCAGCCAAACACGCGTGGAAGGCGTACTATTGCGTATCTCTATTGTCTTGATCGCAGCTTTGATCGCGAGCGTCTTGAGTTGCCAATCGCAGGACAACTCCTCAGCGGAAGCCCAAGCCGTGGAGTCTGCAGAAGCCTGGCTTGAACTCGTCGACCAGGGAGCATACGGCGCCAGCTGGAGTGAAGCGGCAGAGTACTTCCGCTTCGCCATAACGCAGGAGAATTGGGAACGTAGCGCCGCCGCCGTTCGGGACCCCCTAGGTGACGTGACATCTCGAGAGCTCGGCTCGGCAACTTTTGCCACGACGCTGCCGGGTGCACCAGACGGGGAGTACGTGGTGCTTCTGTACAACACCGTGTTTGTCAACAAGAAGATCGCCGTCGAGACGGTGACCCCCATGCTCGACACCGACGGAGAGTGGCGCGTGTCCGGGTACCATGTGAAGTAGTGTGTTAGGTTGATAAGTAACAGGGTGACGCCAGTTCTGAGGGGAGAGGCTCTTTTTCACGCGAGGGTTTCTCCCCGTTTCATTTGAGCGCCTCGATCTGACCAGGCGTCACCACCCAGCCTAGCGACCACCGGCCTTCCTCACGTATCAGACAAACGATGCCGGCGTTGCGGAAGCGGACGATCCCCTTCGTGGGATCGCCGACGAGTAGCAGGCCGGCTAGACGGCTCAAGAAGGGAAGGTGGCCCACCAGCATTACAGATCCGCTCTCTTCGGCGAGATTATCGGCCCAAGGAGCGACGTCATCGTTCGGGTCTAGGCCTGACACCGATACAACTCCTTGGCTTGGCACGATCTCGTGAGCAAGGATCTCAGCTGTCTGCTGGGCGCGCCGTTTGCCGCTGTGACGAGCCTCATCCACTTCGATGCCGGCCTTGGCCGCCCACGCCGCCATCCTTTCGACCACTTCCGTTCCGAATTGAGTCAGCGCCCGCTCCGGGTCCTCTGCTTCCGTCTTGGCTTCACCATGTTGAACCAAGTAGAGGTTCACGGTTCAAACACCTCCTAGCGCTCCATCGCTCAGATCATGAAGCCGAAAACTACAGTCACAGCCGGGCGAACACATTGCGGGGAAGGTGTCTGTAGGCACAACCCCTACAAGGAGTGCCCTCGAAGGATTCTGCCATTCAACCTCGGGCGTTCTACCGCGTGTTTTCAGATCAAGTTCGTTTGGCCACGACACCGGCAATCCAAAGAGGGATCAAGATGCGATTCTCGCAGAGGTCAAAAAACGCTGTCCTAGTTCTCGTCACGCTGTTTTGCGGTACCGGTTGTGGCGACAGCCCCGTGGGCGGCAGTGAAGACGACACCGATCTTGTTCAAGAGGTAATCAATCAGACCAACCTTGACTCGTTATCTCAAGTCGTAAGGGAGCTGAGCGGTGATCTGCCTGTCCTTATCAACGGCAGGGCTGAGGTTATAAGGTCGCGGCACAAAGACTATCCGGGCAATGATCTCGCCGCGAACTACATCAATGCGAAGTTGACAAGTTACGGGTTGATTGTCGTCGATCAGTGGATCAGTGGAACAGCTCGAAACGTTTACGCGCTCCAAACCGGAACTAGGTATCCGGATCGCAAGTACATTTTCGGCGCACACTACGATTCGATGCCTGATAGCACGACCTCGCCAGGTGGGGACGACAATGCGAGTGGAACGGCAGCGGTCCTGGAGGCGGCACGAGTTCTTTCGAGGTACACGCCTGAATACACTGTCATGTACGCACTCTGGGATGAAGAAGAGCAAGGGGTCATTGGCAGTGGCTACTATGCAAGCAACGCTGATCGGGCAGGTGAGGATATTGAAGGCGTAATCAACGTCGATATGATCGGCTGGGACAGCGACAACAATGGAGAGTTCTTCATTAATGTCAGGGATATATCAAGCTCCGCTCTTCTTTCTGATGCAATGGTCGACATCAATGCGCGATACGGAATCGAGCTCTCGCCACGGATCGTGAATCCAGGTTATGGATCCGATAATCTGCCGTTTTGGTTCTTCGGCTACGGTGCTATTGGAGTTGAGGAGCTTTACGGAGAGGACTGGAACGATTACTACCATGACGCAGGGGATCGGCTGAGTCAGTTCAACCTTCAGTACTTCCACAACTGTGCGAGGCTGTTGTCGGGAACTTTGGCATCGCTGGCAAGGCTACAGTGACTATTCTTCTGAGAATAGGACCGGCGGGTTGGTCATGTCGCCGTGGATGACGGAGAGAAACCTCGTTGGGGTATCTCCTGGATTCTTGTTGTTGAACCACGTGCCGGCGTCTTCCAGTAGCGCGTCGCCTGCGTGGTGCACTGTTTGGGTTCCGTCGTCTTGCTCGACTACGAGGGTCCCTTCCATTACATACATGAAAGCCGGTGCGGGATGTTTGTGACGGCCCACCTCACCACCGGGAGCAATCTCCACGAAGTGTGACACGATCTCTGGCGAGTCGGTCTGCAAGTATCGGAAGTCGTTTCCGCTTAGTGTCGTATGGTGTGCCGAAATCCTGGTGACTTTGAAGTCAGAGTTTTCTGTCATCTGAACCTCTCTATTCCGACATTCATCGCCTAGCCGGTGAGCGCTTCTGCCGCGTGTTGCCCGCCAAACCGGGTCCCCAGCGCGCCCGTTCCCGATCCGCTCAACGCGAGACAGATCAATCCCCCGATGAGTACCAGGTGGTACTCGAAGCCGTAAGCCAGCGGCACGTTCGGAACGGCGACGATGAAGAAGCCCTGCCGCACGTGGAAGAGGGCGACCGCGACGATCATCTCGAGTGTAAGAAGCGCTGCGGCCGGGCGGGTGAAAACACCCAGCACGAGTGCCAGGCCACCGAGCACCTCGACGATCGCTGTCAGCCAGAGGAGTGGTTCGGGCATTGACCAACCGGCCATGAGCAGCATCTCCCGGATAAAGGAGACCTCACCGCCAAAGATCTTCATCCAGCCATGCAGAAAGAAGATCAACCCCAAACAGACACGCAGGATTAGAAGCCCCAGCCCAGGCTTTTTCCACCAGTCCACGGTCCACCCCCTGTTGATCGATTTGTGAGAACCCAATCCCATCATGAAGCAGCGTTGAGACATTGTCAACTTGTAGCGCCTTTATGTGTACGCGCGCATCTCACCAACAAGATCGCCTCCGCTCTCATTCCTAACGTGCAGCAAACAAAAGAGTTATACGTATGCTCAACAGGAGCTTCGTGGTCGAATCCCCTACGTCCCAGCAGTAAACCCCTACGTCTGCACGCTAAACCCCTACGCTTATCACCGGGTACAGCCCTACATCTTTCGCAGTGAATGGGCCATAGGGTGTGGGAAAAGGACGAACCTATGGTGGGGGAAAACCGGTCAACAGGAAGGACACAGGTGATGAGTAGAACTTTGTTCGTGCGATGTGTCCTCATCGTGGCGGGAGGCATGGCTCTTGTGATGGCCCCTAGCAACGTTCACGCTCAGATGCTCAAATTCAGCGGGTACGCTGATCTGGAGTGGACGTTACAGGAGACAAACGACCCCGAGGATGAGTGGCACAATCTCTTTGACAACCACCACTTCAACCTGATCGGTCTCGCGTGGGTGACCGATGATCTGTCGGGCGCGATAGAGGTCGAGTACGAACACGCGGGGGAAGAGATCAAGCTCGAGTACGGTTACATCTCATACGTCGGGATTCCGTACCTGCGGTTGGTGGGCGGGAAGTTCATCATCCCGTTCAACCGCTGGAACAAGGACATTCACCCGACGTTTATCAGCAAGATGCCCGGTCGGCCGCCCGTGTACGGCAACGTGTTCCCGTCGACGTACTCCGACGTCGGGATCTGGGCTTCGGGGGGTGCCCCGGTGGGTCAGAACGGCAACCGGGTCACGTATGACCTGTACGTCGTGAATGGGCTCAAGGGTGACCCGGATGAGAGCAGCTTCCGTGGTTTGCGGGACAACGACCGGGAGAAGCCCGATCGCGACGACAACAAGGCGGTCGGTGGTCGGTTGGGCTTTGAGCTTGCAAACGCGAGTTTTGGTGTGTCGGGGTATACCGGCGACTATGCCAAGACCGAGGATACTGGAGTTGGTCTGGGCATCAGCTTTGTCGGTGTCGACGCCGATTACCATTGGCAGGGTCTCGAGCTCCGCGGTGAGTTCGTGTCCGCGAGTCAGGACTTAACGTCTGGAGAGAACAACGATCGGTCAGGGTACTACCTCCAGGCAGCGTACCTCACCGAAGTCGACTTCGAGCCAGTGGTTCGATTCACGGCGGTCGATTTCGAGGGGCAAGAGGACGACGCTCAAGAGTTGGGCATCGGCTTCAACTACTACCTATCGGCTTCAGGAACTGTGCGCGTCGCATACCTCTTCGGGCTCGAGGATAGCGAGTTCGAGACGGACAACGACAAGCTGATGACACAGTTCGTAGTCGTATTCTGAGGAGGACCGAACGATGACCAGTCAGACAAAGAAAACTGCGATTCTGATCGGGTTCGTCGGCTTGGCGGTCCTTCTGATGGTCCGTCCCGCCTTGGCGCAAGAGTCGGGTGCGGAGATCTGGGGCCGAACCTGCAACAAGTGCCACCGAGCCCAACCGGTAAACAAGTACCATGCAGACGAGTGGCGTGCGATCATGCGTCACATGGCGCTGAACGCGCGTCTCACACCGGCGGAAGAAGAAGCGGTGACGGAGTTTCTCATGAGCGTCGCGCGGCCGGTGGTTGACGCATCTACTGATCGGTCCGCGACTGTGGCGCTTTCCGCGCCCAATCGGTTACCGGAGCTCGTTTCGGCTGACCCGGACATGGCGAGCTACGTTATCCACCGCGACTCATTGATCGGGGCGGAGACATACAAGCGGCAATGTGTGGTCTGCCACGGTGCGGAAGGGGAAGGCGACGGTCCAGCAGCGGCAGCACTGAAGCCACGCCCTACCGATTTGACCGAGTCAGAACTGGTGGGCGAAATGTCGGACGCCGAGCTACTCGAGTTCTTGGCCAAGGGAAAGGGTGCGATGCCGGGGTTTGCGAAGATCCTTTCCGAGCAGGAGTTGAAGGCTGTTGTCGGGGTTATGCGCCATTTGAATGCCGTGGAATAAGGCACGCGGACAGCAGCGGTCAGCGCTAGTCAGCTCAGGTCCACCATAAGGAAGCCCCGTCACGGCGGGGCTTCCTTTATATCGAGAGACCAGCGTAGATCGTGCGGGGCGCTGATCCTCAGGCACGGCTAAACGAGGTCGCTGCCTGGCGAGTTTGCTCGTCAAGCGGGAGGCTGACGATGCCTGCGAAGCGTTTTCTTCTTACTGCACTGATCGTTCTCTTGGCCGCGACCTCGTGCGACCAAGACGATGCCCCGCTGGGGCCTGACAGCTTCGATCCCAATGCCGCGGCAGCAGCGGCGGCCACAATCACACCCGACGACATGTACCAGCTGATCGAACACTTGGCGAGCGATCAGATGGCCGGCCGCGACACTCCCAGTCCAGGCCTCGAGGCGGCGACTCAGTACGTGGCTGGCAAGTTCGCTGAGCTTGGTCTCCTTCCGGGAGCGACCTCATTCATCCAACGGTACCCGATCGATGTGGAAGTTCTTGACGCCGAAACCGGGCAGACCGCCATCGTCAGCGCGGGTGCACCCAACGTCGTGGCGATCCTCCCGGGAAGTCATCCGGTGCTTCGCGACACGTACGTCATCTTCAGCGCGCACATCGACCACCTCGGTGTGGGAACCGCCGATGCCACCGGGGACTCCATCTACAACGGAGCCGACGACGACGCCTCCGGAACGGCCGCCCTGATCGAAGTTGCTGAGGCCTTCGCGTCGCTAGAAACCGCGCCCTCTCGCTCGCTCATATTCCTGGCCGTTAGCGGAGAGGAGAAGGGGCTGCTCGGTTCCCGCCACTACGCCGATCACCCGACTGTACCCATCGAGTTAATCGTGGCCGATGTCAACGCCGATATGATCAGCCGAAACTCCCCCGACAGTATCGCCGTGATCGGGCAGGAGTACTCTTCCCTGGGTTCACTCATCCGCAGTGTGGCCGCCAATCATCCCGAAGTGCGGCTAGTCGTGACCGGGGATCTCTGGCCGGAGGAGAGGCTCTTCTTTCGAAGCGATCACTTCAACTTCGTCCGCAATGGGATCCCAGCGCTGTGGTTTTTTGCCGGAACCCACGGGGACTATCACGAGCTGTCAGACGAAGTCGACACGATCGACGCCGACAAGGCGGCCAGAGTAGCCCGGCTGATCTTCTTCACCATCTACTCGATCGCGAACACCGCCGATGCTCCCGTCTGGACCGACACGGACTTTGAGCTATAATGATTGAGTAGCCTAGAACGACTCAGATCAATCACACCTAGGGGGGATTCCATGCAGCGTTTGCTTGCGTTGCTCACGGTGCTCGCCGTCGCGGCTTGCCAGCCCGCGGCCGAGCCGCCACCGGAAGCTACAGCCCAAGCCAGTTTCACCGCCGAAGACGAGGCCGCCATCCGCGGCATGCTCGAGAGCTACGTCGTTAACGGGCTCGCGATGGACAGGGAATCTTGGGCGACCTACTATGCTGCCGATGCGGTACGGATGCCACCCAACGCGCCCATAATCGAAGGCGTCACCGCGATCCAACAGGCGTGGGACGCTATCCCGCCGCGCACCGAGTTCACGCTAACACCGCAAGTCATCGCCGGTGATGGCGACATGGCCTATGGCCGTGGAGCATACACCATCACTGTGGCCCCACCCGAGGGTGATCCGGTGGCCACGGTCGGGAAGTGGCACGCGATCTACGAGCGTCAGGATGACGGCTCGTGGCTCTGCGTGAGCGACATCTGGAACTCGGATGCACCGGCGGGGATGTAGCGACTCCGGACGATCGCTGGGACAGCTACGATAACCGCCGGGCGGCTAGTGACTTGAACGCGAACCTGTCGGGGCCCACAAACGCAAGCAGAGTGAGCCCCGACAGGATCAGCAGATCGTTTGGGCCCTAGCAGCTCCCTTTCCTCATCTCTAACCGACGATTGCTGGTCGCAAGGGCCGGTGGCGTTTCCACGGCGATCACCGTAATCGGACCAAGCTCCGCCGTGAGTTTCCCATCCGACGGGGCGGGGGGAACCGTCATCGCTAGTAGGGCTGCCAGCGAGAAGGCGCTGACGGCAGCGGCAATCACTGAATAGAGCACTCGCATTTGGCCTCTCCTTTCGGTCGAAACCCATGCAGGTTTCGGTTCGAGGTTGTGACCTAGAAAACGGCTCTGGATCAGGGCCTATTCCTCGCGTGGTCCTCGCAGCAATGCTTTGACAAATCCCGGACATTGATGTGCCGGGTGGCTTCCCATGATATCTTGGACAACGGCGACAAGATGTTGGAGCGCGCGCCGAGCCGCTGCTAAAGCGGGGGAAGCCCCCGATGGCTAAACGAAGCGTGCGAAGAGAGTTGAGGTCGTGTTCCGGCCGACCTATCTGATGTTACCCCGCGAGGAACTCCGCGAGCGCGTCGCGCGGGGGGTTGCAAGCCTCGAAGACTGCCGAGCGTGCCCCCGCGATTGTGGCGTCAACCGGCTCGAGGATAAGTGGTCAGCCTGCAAGACCGGTCGCTACGCGGTCGTGAGTAGCTACTTCCCGCACTTCGGTGAAGAAGACTGCCTCAGGGGTTGGAACGGCTCCGGCACGATCTTCTTCGCGCACTGTAATCTGCGATGCGTCTTTTGTCAGAATTGGAATATCAGCCAGGCGATCAAGCCCAACCGGTCCCCTCCCGGATCCACGCCGCGTGAGATCGCGAGCATGATGCTCGAACTCCAAGAGCGCGGTTGCCACAACATCAACTTCGTAACGCCGGAGCACGTCGTCCCGCAAGTGCTCGAGTCGGTTGCCAAGGCGATCGAGATGGGACTTGTGATCCCGATCGTGTACAACACCAGCGCCTACGACGCGCTCGAAAGCATCACCCTCATGGAGGGGGTCGTCGATATCTACATGCCGGACTTCAAGTACTGGAGCCCCGACAAGAGCCGGAAGTACCTCAAGGCGGCTGATTACCCCGAGGCGGCGCGCGCCGCGATCGCGGAGATGCATCGGCAAGTCGGCAACTTGGTTGTGAGCGCAGACGGGGTGGCAAAACGAGGGCTCCTCCTCCGGCACTTGGTGATGCCTGGAGAGCTTGACGAGACCCGTGCGATCTTGGAGTGGGTCGCCTCCCGGCTGGGCCCCGAGACCTACGTGAACCTGATGGACCAGTACCACCCGGCCGGCTCCGTGTGCGACGAGAAGTACCCGGAGCTCAACCGCCCTCTGAGGTCGGAGGAGTTCCTCGCGGCGATGGAGATCGCGTGCGAGTTGGGGCTTCGGCGGCTGGATGAGCGGCGACCGACGGCCCGGCTCCGGAGACGACGCGCCATGGCGAGGTAGCGGGCGGATGATCAAACAGGTAGGACTTCCCGTGGAGGATGCTCGAAAAACTCGACACTGGCACGTGCTCGACGACGGTAGGGTCCAGTGCGACATCTGCCCGCGCTTCTGCCGCTTGCGCGACCGCCAGCGCGGCTTCTGCTTCGTTCGCGCCAACGAAGGCGGCCAGATTGTCCTTACCACCTATGGGCACTCGAGCGGCTACTGCATCGACCCGATCGAGAAGAAGCCGCTGAACCATTTCCTCCCTGGGACCCCCGTTCTGTCCTTCGGCACGGCCGGGTGCAATCTGGGATGCAAGTTCTGCCAGAACTGGGACATCTCGAAGTCGCGGGAGATGGACACCCTCGCGGACACAGCCGCGCCCGAGACGATCGCCCGTGCCGCGGAGCGTCTCGGGTGCCGGAGCGTGGCGTTCACCTACAACGATCCGGTGATTTTCCACGAGTATGCGATCGACGTGGCTCAAGCGTGCAAGGAGCGCGCGATCCACCCGGTAGCCGTCACGGCCGGCTATCAGTGCTCCGAGCCGCGAGCCGAGTTCTACCGCAACATGGACGCCGCGAACATCGACCTAAAGGCGTTCAACGATGAGTTCTACCGGAAGATCTGCGGCGGCGAGCTGGAACCGGTTCTTGACACACTCCGCTACCTACGCTATGCGACGCAAGTGTGGTTCGAGATCACGACGCTCTTGATTCCGGGGACGAATGACTCCGATGCGGAGATCGAGCGGGAGACGGAGTGGATTGCTAAGGAGTTGGGCCTCGATGTGCCGCTTCACTTCGCGGCGTTCCACCCGGATTGGAAGATGTTGGATGTGCCGCACACACCGGTCGAAACCCTGCGGCGGGCGCGCGAGATCGCCCTCGCTAACGGCCTGCGCTACGTGTACACGGGCAACGTCCATGATAAGGAGAGTCAGGGCACCTACTGCCACCGGTGTGGCGAACTCCTGATCGGCCGCAACTGGTACACGCTCTCTGAGTGGAACCTCACGAGTTTGGGGCACTGCCGGTGGTGCAATGCGGGCTGTCCGGGTGTCTTTGACGCGCACCCGGGGTCTTGGGGCGCACGGCGCATCCCGGTTCGCCTCGCCGACTACGCGGCATAGACCGCCCGCGGGTATTTCCCCACAGACATCCGCGTCAGAATGGGGCTACGATAGAGTCGAAGGAGGGGATTCTATGGAACACGTGTGCGAAGTATGTGGCAACGACTACGACAAGCCGATTCAGGTTCTGCAGGGAGAAGAGACGCACGTCTTCGACTCGTTCGAATGTGCCATTCACGCCCTAGCCCCGCGCTGCTCCCACTGCGGGTGCAGAATTGTTGGACACGGTATGGAGACCGACGGGAGGGTTTTCTGTTGTGCCCACTGTGCGACTGAGTCCGGTATCACCGGAATGAGTGACCGGATCTGAACGCGACTTCTCGAATCAACCGTAAAGCTCCGGATTAGTCGAAAGGAGAGACGATGCCAAAGGAGCGTGTAAACGAGTTCCAGTTGTTCTACGATTCCGCACGGCACAACGAAGTGCTGAGCGAGCAGACTACCGTCATGATCCATCTTGCTACGGCGATGGCAGTCGCCTGTTACCCGTGAATGGAGAGTTACCTTGGCGTGGCCGAGGAGCTCGGTATCACAAAAGAAGAAATCGCAACCGTGCAATTGATCGTCATGGCCGTGTCGGCCGGTCGTGTCGCAGCTCAGTTCAGGGAGGTTAGGCAGAGGTCGAGAGCAGGCGGGAAGACCGAAGGATAAGATCAGGAGCTCCAGGGTGCGCTTTCAACGCGATAAGATTGGTCTCTTGATCGGTTTGGTCCTCGTTGGCCGGGTCTTTATGCTGGGTTGTGGTGACTCGGGTGGTGGCGACGGCCCAACGGCGACCTCGGGCCAGACGTGCATGGATTTCGCTGTCTTCGGCGAGTCTGCGCAATCAGACTACCGGTTGCCATACCCTGTCGGTGATGCGTGGTTTCTTGTGCAGAGCTACTGCACCACACGTGGCTCGCATAGCAACCAGCTCGCCTACGATTTCAGGATGGACGTCGGCGCGCCGATTACGGCCGCGCGATCAGGCGTCGTCGTCAACCTGATGGATGACTTTCCCGACGACGGGATACACTCGAACAACTTCAACTTCCTCATCATCCATCACGACGTCGGCACGTACGGCTTCTACGCCCATCATCAACAGGGAAGCGCCCAGGTTCAGATCGGCGAGACGGTCACGACGAGGCAACACATCGCCAACGCCGGGCAGTCGGGAACCGGCCTGCCGTGCGTCCCGCGCACTTGCGCGGTCCTTCACTTTCAGGTTTCCCACACCCGTCGCTTCGTGGCGCAGGACGACCTCGGCGTCAACTTCCGCAATGCGCAAGGGGATCTTGACCGGCGCGGCGGTCTGGCGGTGGGTGTGACCTATCTAGCGCTTCCTGACTGAGGTCTGGCTAGCCTCGCCGCGCTCCGCCGAGATCCAAGATCGGCAGCTCGCGTATCCGCTTCCCGGAGGCTGCGTAGATCGCGTTCGTGATGGCTGGTGCGACTGCCGGCACGCCGGGTTCGCCCACACCGGTCGGTAGGGCGTCGCTATCGATCAGTCGAACCTCCATCGTGCGCGGGGCTTCGGGCATCCGCACCACAGGATAGTCGTGGAAGTTGCTCTGCTCGATCGCGCCTTCGCGGGCAGTGATGCGTCCGTGGAGGGCCAGGCTCATGCCGTAGATCACTGCCCCCTCGATCTGCGCCCGGACGCGGTCACGATTAACGACGACACCACAGTCGAGCGCGCTGTAGACGCCATGCACAGTGGGCAAGCCTTCGTCATCGACGGAGACATCTGCGACGACGGCAACGTAGGTGAGGAAGGTGCGATGCGCGGCGATTCCGAGCGCCCGTCCGTCCGGTCTCGGCGAGCCCCAATCAGCGGCCTCGGCAGCGACTTCGATGACGTTGCGCAAACGCGCCGTGTCGAGCGGGTACTGATCGATCGGCTCCCCGTAGTTGGTGTACTCTACTCCGTCGGCGGCGAGGTCGATCGTGCGTCCGGGACCGATCATGTCGAGCAGGTACGTCTTCGCGTCGCGCCCGGCGGCGGCGGCGAGCTCGTCGACAAACGAACCAACCGCGAACCCGTGGTGGATGTTGGACACCGATCGCATCCAGCCGATCCTGACGTGCGCCTCGGCGTCGCCGTTCTCGACCCTCAGGTTGGGGACCGCGAACGGCACGTCGATCAGTCCCAGCCCAAGCTCGTTTGGACTGGCACGCCGGGCGCTCGCGTTGAACGTGGCGATGATTGTCGGAAAAACGCTTCGATGTAGCCACGCGACGCAGTTGCCTTCGCGATCGAGGCCACCCTCTAACTGTTGCGCGCTGACGGCGTGGAAGTAGCCGAAACGAATGTCGTCTTCCCGGGCCCACACGAGCTGGACCGGCACGCCAACATGGCGAGCTACAAGCGCCGCCTCGACGACGTAGTCGGGCTTCGACTTGCGACCGAACCCACCGCCCAGCAGTGTAACGTGAACGGTGACATCGTCCGGCCCGATACCAAGCGCGCGCGCCACTTCATCGCGCGCTCCCATCGGGTTCTGGGTCGGAGCCCACACCTCGCAGCGTCCGCCTTCGAATCGCGCCGTGGCGCACGGCGGCTCCATTGGAGCTTGAGCGAGGTGAGGCACGTAGTACGATGCGCGTACGACCCGATCGGCGCTGCGCAGCGCGCTGTCGACGTCCCCGCTCTCACGCACGACGTGGGCGGGTGCCTCGGCCGCAGCTTCGAGTCGCTGCCGGTACGTCGCGGAGTCGTAGGCTGCGTGCGGGCCGGGCTCCCACTGGATGGCGAGTCGCTCGCGGCCCTGGAACGCGGCCCAAGTCGTGTCGGCCACGACCGCGACCCCACCCAGTGTTTGGAAACCGCCGCCGACACCGCCATCGCCCGGGACGTCAACCACTTGCTGAACGCCTGGCACCGCGAGCGCCGCGTCTGCGTCGTATCCGATTGCTCGGCCATTCACCGACGGGCAGTGGGCGATCGCCGCGAACACCATGTCGGGGAGTCGGACGTCAGCCCCGTAGATCCCCCGGCCGGTAACGAAATCCGGGAGGTCGACGACCGATGTTTCCGAGCCTATGTAGCGGAACTGGTCGCGTGATTTGAGCTCAACGCTCTCGGGAGAAGGGACCGGCAGAGTCGCGGCGTCCGCAGCCAGCTCACCAAATCCCAGTGATCGCTCGGTCGGCTTGTGGATGACTTCGTGCAACCGCGCCTCGCACTCGCTGGCGTCGACACCCCAGCTCGTCGCCGCAGCGGCGACGAGCATGTGACGAGCCGTCGCTCCCACCTCTCGCATCGGTTGATAGAACTGGCGCATGCTCCGGGAACCATCGGTGTTCTGGCTCCCGTACCGCCCGTCACCGTCGGCCTGCACGATGACGACCCGATCCCAGTCAGCTTCCATCTCGTCGGCGACCACCATCGGCAGACCGGTGCGGCTGCCCTGACCCATCTCGGAGCGGTGGGCCACAATTGTTACCGTGCCATCGGGAGAGACCGCGATGAAAGCGTTGGGCTCGAACGCCGGGCCAGCCATCGCACGGGCGGTGCCGACCGCGCCCTCGGCGTCGATCCGGCAGCCAAGCACGAGCGCGCCTGTCCCCATCCCCATGACCTTGAGGAACGATCGACGGCTGACGTTCTCGACCCGTATCATCACGCTTCCTTCGCAGCCCGTGGGATGGCGGCCCGGATTCGCGTGTAGGTACCGCAGCGGCAGATGTTGCCGGCCATGGCTTCGTCGATCTCGTCGTCGGTCGGATTTGGATTGCGGGCGAGGAGCGCGGCGGCGGCCATGATCTGGCCCGACTGGCAGTAGCCGCACTGCGGCACGTTGAACTCTTGCCACGCCCGCTGGAGCGGATGCTCACCATCCGGTGAGAGCCCCTCGATCGTCGTGACTTCTTTGTCGGCGGAGGCCGAGATCGGCGTAGTGCCCGATTTGCGGACGCGACCGCTAAGGTGGATGGTACAGGCCCCGCAGAGCGACACGCCGCCGCCGCACCCGTACTTGGTCCCGGTCAGGTTGAGCACGTCCCGCAACACCCACAAGAGCGGCATCTGCGGGTCGACATCGACACGTTGCACACGGCCGTTGACGGTGAGCTCAATCATCGCGTCTCGAACAACCTGCATCGTGACGGTGAGTCTCGCAACAGATGGTTTTTTCGGCACCGCAGGTTAAGATGACCTGCCCGGAGGCCAATCATCATCGCCACGTTCGAAGTGCCCACATTCTCGGTTGATCAGGCGCGTGCGATCCTCGCCGAGTCGTACGAAGTGAATGGATCGGCTACACCGCTTCCCAGTGAACGCGACCAAAACTTCCGCGTCGATGTTTCGCCAACCGAACGGTACGTCCTAAAGATCGCCAACGTGTCCGAGGAACCGCGGCTCGTGGAAGCGCAGAACGCTGCCTTGTCCCATCTGGCGGGTAGGGCTTCGATCTGCCCCCGCCCCGTTCCGGCCAAGGATGGTCAGCTCATCACCCACTTCGAGGGGCCCGATGGACACACGTACCTAGTTCGCCTCCTTACCTATCTCGATGGCGTTCCCTTGGGGCGATTGAACGAGAAGTCACCCGAGCTGCTTCGCAGTCTCGGCGAGAGTCTGGGCATGCTGGACCACGCATTGGAAGACTTCGACCATCCTGCGTTTCACCGCGAGCTCCACTGGGATCTGGCACAGGGTCTTGATGTCGTCCGGCGATACGCTTCGCTGATCGACGACTCCCGAGTACGTGGGCTGGTCGAGAGCCTGGCCTCTGATGTCGATCGCTACACGGTCGAGCGACTGGCATCTCTTCGGCAGAGTGTCGTTCACAATGACGCCAATGATTACAATGTGCTGGTCGGTGGGGATAGTGAAGTTCAGAGCATCGTCGGGTTGATCGATTACGGCGACATGGTTCACAGCTACACGATCGGGGACCTCGCCATCGGTGTTGCCTACGCCTTGCTAGACGCACCGGCTCCGCGCGACGTGGCCGCCCTCGTTACCCGCGGTTACCACGCGCAGAACCCCCTCGACTCGAACGAGACAGGCGCTCTCTACGGGCTAATCTGCCTGCGGTTGTGCATGAGTGTGTGTATCGCTGCCCACCAGACGCGGCAGCGCCCCGACGACTCTTATCTAGCCATCAGCCAGGAACCGATTCGACGAACGCTGCCCAAGCTGGCGGAGCGCCCGTTCCCGCTCGCCGAAAACGTGCTGCGTGAAGCTTGCGAGCTCACGCCTTCACCCGGACACGCTCTTGGTACCCGGAAAACTCCAGGCCTGGACACCCCCGCGCTTCTCAACCGACGAGGACGGCGAGTGGGTCGGAACCTCAGCGTGGCTTACCGCTCTCCTGTTCACATGTCCCGCGGTTGGATGCAGTATCTCTTCGATACGGATGGACGGAGGTACCTTGACGCGTACAACAACGTTCCCCACGTTGGACACTGCCACCCCCGAGTCGTCGCGGCAGCGACTCGGCAGATGCGCCGGCTCAACACCAATACGCGATACCTCTACGAATCGCTGGGCGAGTACGCCGAGCGGTTGGCCGGCACGCTGCCCGACCCGCTGGAGGTGTGCTTCTTTGTCAATTCCGCCAGCGAGGCCAACGAGCTGGCTCTACGGCTGGCCCTGGCTCACACCGGCGGCACCGAGATTATCGTCTTGGAGTCCGCGTATCACGGACATACGAGCCGCCTGATCGACATCAGCCCGTACAAACATGACGGGCCAGGAGGTCACGGGGCGCCCCCATGGGTCCACGTGGTTCCGGTTCCAGACGGCTACCGCGGCCGCTATCGGCGCGAGGACCCGGACGCTGCAGCGAAGTATGCGGCGTACGTTCGCAACGTGAGTCAACGCATTTTGGAAGAGGGCAGCCGGCTCTCAGCGTTTATCGCGGAAACATGCCCCAGCGTGGGTGGGCAGCTGTTTCTGCCTCAGGGCTACTTCGCCGAGGTCTACAAACATGTGCGCGAGGCTGGGGGTGTGTGTATCGCGGACGAAGTCCAGACAGGCTACGGGCGGATCGGGAGCGGGTTCTACGCGTTTGAGCCGCACGGCGTCGTTCCGGATATCGTCGTGCTGGGAAAGCCGATCGGCAACGGTCACCCCGTCGCTGCGGTGGTTACAACAACCGAGATCGCCAGTTCATTCGACAACGGCATGGAGTTTTTCAGCACGTTCGGGGGGAATACAGTGTCG
>DAOWHI010000287.1 GCA_030641505.1 Gemmatimonadota bacterium
CAGTAAGGGTCCCACAGGTGAGCGCGGGCAAGGGCGCAAAGGTCGGCTCGGCCAGCGGCCAAGATTGTGTTGACGTCCATGTATGACGAGATGTTGCCCACGGCCATGGTCGGCATCTCCGCCTCGTGGCGAATCCGGTCGCTGAACGGAGTCTGGAACTGACGCCCGTACATGGGCTTGTCCTCGGGCACCGTCTGCCCTGCCGAAACGTCGACGATGTCGCAGCCGTGGGCCTTGAGCGTGCGCGCGATCTCGACCGCGTCGGTCACCTCGGTTCCGCCGGGCACCCAGTCCACCGCCGAGATCCGAACCGAGAGCGGCTTGTGGTCGGGCCGCACCGGTCGTACGGCGTCCAGCACCTCGATTGGGAATCGCATCCGGTTCTCGAGCGCCCCCCCGTACTCATCGCTGCGTTGATTGGTGAGCGGCGATAAGAAGCTGGCCAGCAGATAGCCGTGCGCAAAGTGAAGCTCGATAATATCGAACCCAGCCTCGTCGGCCATGATCGCCGCGCGCACGAAGTCGTCCCGAACCGCGTCCATGTCACTGCGGTCCATCTGCCTCGGCACTTGGCTGTGCGGGAAGTACGGAATCGATGATGGCCCCAGGATCTCCCAGTTCCCGGTTTCGAGCGGCTCGTCCATGCCCTCCCACGCCAGGCGCGTCGATCCCTTCCGGCCGGCGTGGCCGAGCTGGAGTCCCATCTTAGCGTCGGTGTTCTGGTGCACGAAGTCGACGATTCGTTTCCAGGCCGCAACGTGCTCGGGGCGGTACATGCCGGCGCAGCCGGGCGAGATCCGCGCCTCACTGCTGATATCGGTCATTTCGGAGAACACAAGGCCGGCGCCGCCAACGGCCCGACTCCCTAGGTGAACGAAATGCCAGTCGGTCGGGCTACCGTCCTCGGTTGAGTACTGACACATCGCCGAGACGACGACCCGGTTGACGAGCACCATCTCGCACAGCTTGAACGGCGTAAACAGCGGCGGCGGTGGGTCGTCCAGATCGATCGGCACACCGCTCTGGCGACTCGCCTTCTCGGCAAACCATCGATCGATCTGCGTCGTCAGCAGCGGATCGCGAACTCGCAGATCCTCGTGGGTGATGCGCAGGCTTCGCGTCAACAGGTTGAAGCCGAACTGGACCGGTTCGGTCTTCATGTAGCGCTCCGTTCCCTCAAACCACTGCAAACTGGCCTGCGCCGCCCGTTGCAGACTCTCGACTAGCGGTCGCCGCTCCGCCTCATAGGCGGCTAGTGCAGTCGGTACGACCGCTTCGGCGTGGAGCGCGTCGGTGAGCGCAATGGCATCCTCCATCGCCAGCTTTGTGCCCGATCCGACCGAGAAGTGTGCGGTGTGTGCGGCATCACCGATCAGTACCGTGTTGCCGACCGACCACGAGGCGTTCGTTACGGTGGGAAACCGGCGCCAGATCGAGCGATTTGAAACCAGCCGGTGCCCTTCCAGCTCGGTCGCGAACAGTGCCTCGCAAAAGGCCACCGTCTGCCTCTCGGAGGCGTCCTCGAGCCCGGCCGCCCGGAGCGTCTCCTCGGTGGTCTCGACGATGAAAGTCGAGCGACCTTCCGCGTACCGATAAGCATGTACCCGCCAAAGACCATGACCATCGTACTTAAAGTAAAACGTGAAGGCTGGAAAGGAGCGCGACGTTCCCAGCCATACGAAGCGGTTGGGGCGCCAGTCGATTCTGGGTTGGAAACCGTCGGCATTCTGCTCGCGTAGAATCGAGTTGGCCCCATCGGCGGCCACCACGAGGTCCGCCTCGTCCATCTGAGTGAGATCGGTAATCTCCGATTGGAACCGCAGCGCGACGCCCAGCTCATCGCACCGTCCAGCCATGATCTCCAACAATCGTCCGCGATCGAGTCCGCTAAACCCATGACCGGTCGAACGGATCACCTGGCCCTGATAGTGGATCTCGATATCATCCCAATGCGCGAACTCAGCGATGATGCGTGCGTGCGTCTCGGCGTCGGCGACAGCCAGGTTGTCGAGCGTCGCATCCGAGAACACGACCCCGAAGCCGTACGTGTCGTCGAGCCGGTTGCGCTCGTGGACGGTGATCGCATGCGCCGGATCTGCTCGCTTCATGAGGATGGCGAGGTACAGACCCGCCGGACCGCCACCGACGATGGTAACTCTCACGAGCCTTCGTCTTGCAGCAGGTGGCGAGCGACGATGAGTTGTTGGATCTCGGTCGTGCCTTCGTAAATGCGCAGCGCGCGAACCGAGCGGTACAGTCGGTTGACCGGATGATCGGCCAGCACACCACGCCCACCCAACACCTGCACGGCGTCGTCCACGATGCGCTGTGCCTCCTCGGTCGCGAACGCCTTGGCCATCGCGGACTCGAGCGTCACCCTCTCAGCACCTCGATCCTTCTCCCACGCCGCGCGGTACACCAGCAATCGTGATGCGGCGAGTCCAATCGCCATTCGTGCCAGCTTCTGTTGGACGAGCTGGAACTCG
>DAOWHI010000195.1 GCA_030641505.1 Gemmatimonadota bacterium
CTCGACGAGATCGTCACCTGCGTAGACTCCTAGCCCGTGAGCGGTCTCCCTTCCCGCATTCCGCTACTCCATTCATAGTGTATTCCGACCGGCCCCAGCAGCCTCTAGTGGGGTGATAGATCGGGCCTCACCTACACGAAAGGAGGGCCGTGATGAAACGGACCCTGCTGATTCCGATTCTCTTTGGTATTGTGATCTCGGCTGCCTGTGACTCGAGCTCGAACCCCGTGGCGAGCGACTCTCGATTCGGAGGTGGTGCTGGCTCCGGCGAAGGCCTGGGCTCAGCTGATGAGTTCGAAGCCGCCGTCGCGTCGGTCGATCTCGCCGCGGGCACGTTCACGCTAGCTACAGGGGCGGTCCTCAAGGTGACCGACGGCACGACGATCGACCCGCTGGGCGATCTGTTCTCGCTGCAGTCGGTCGAGGATGCGCTCAACGCGGGCGCCATCGTCCGCGCCGAGGGCGACCAGGTCCTCGAGGACGGCATGCTGCGCGCCACGAACGTCAAGTTCGAGGTTGATGACGAGGCGCTCCCGGAGCTCGATGACGAGTTCAATGGCACCGTCGAAGCGGTCGATGTCGGCGCCGGCACGTTCACCCTCACCAACGGTCTCGTCCTCAAGATGACCGATGCCACGATAATCGACCCGCTGGGCGATCTGCTCTCGCTGCTGGCAGTCGAGGGTGCCCTCAACGCCGGTACCAACGTCCGTGCCGAGGGCGACCAAGTCCTTGAGAACGGCATGCTGCACGCGACGAACGTCAAGTTCGAGGTCGACAACGAGGCACAACCAGAGCTCGACGACGAGTTCAACGACACCGTCGCGTCGGTCGATCCCGCCGCCGGCTCGTTCACTCTCACCAACGGTCTCGTCCTCAAGGTGACCAACGACACGACGATCGACCCGCTGGGTGATCTGCTCTCGTTGCAAGCGGTCGAGGATGCGCTCAACGCCGGCGCCGTCGTCCGCGCCGAGGGCGACCAGGTCCTCGAGAACGGCATGCTGCGCGCAACGAACGTCAAGTTCGAGGTCGATGAGCAAGCCAACCTGTCGGAAACCCGGTTCGAAGCACTCATTGCGAGCTTCGACCCCGAGGCCAAGACGGTCGAGCTCGTCGACGGGATGTCGGTCGAAGTCGTCGCCACCACGCGAATCGAGCAAAAAGGCGATCAGGACCACCTCAACTCGCTGGCCCTGATGGCTGAAGCGGTCGCTGCCGGCTTCCCAGTCGAGGCAAAGGGCAGGGGAAACCTGGTGCCCAGTGATTCGCCGACCATCGTAGCCGAACGCGTCGAGTTCGAGTTCGAGGACGGTCCGGACGACGAGATCCGAACGCTCGTCGACGCTGTGCAGGTGGGGGAAAAGTCGTTCAGTGTAGCAAACGGCCTGGTCGTCAGAATCATAAACGGCACCCGCATCAAGCAGTCAGGCGACGATGATCAGCTGGGCTCGCTCAACGAGGTACTCAATGCGTTGGCCGCGGGTGAACGCGTGGAAGTCAGAGCGAAAGGGTTCGTGACCGGTGCTGATCCGGCCACGATGGTTGCTCAGGAAGTGGAGTTCGAGCGGGCTTAGCTTCCCGGGCCGCTGTTGTCGTTGTCCAACCGTTCCAACAACCAGTCGACAGCCGCTCGCACGTCGATCCGCCCGGAGCCATTGAGCCGCTCATCGTCGACCGGCACAGCCGAGCGTTCGATAGCATCGTGGATGTCGCCGATCTCAGCCGTCGGCCGGAGCGACACCAGCAGCGCTGCTTCGCCACTCGCCAGCGCCGCTGCGAACGAGGTTCCGCTCCACGAAGCGAGCCTGCTACCGGGAAAGAGACTGATCAACCCTACCCCGGGGGCTGACACGTCGACCCAGGAGCCAAAGTTCGAGAAGTCGGCCTTGCGATCGGAGTCGTCGGTCGCGGCCACGCTGATCACATCGTTCTCACCGGCCGGGAACTGGCGATTCGATGTCGACTGGTTTCCAGACGAGGCGACGAACACGATGACGTGTTCGTCTACCACGTCATCTATCAACTCCTCGACGACGTCGGCCTCAACCGCCATGCCGAGGCTCAGGTTGATCACCCGCGCTCCGTTCTGACGAGCGATCTCGATGCCCTTGGCGATATCGATAGCGGTCCCTACGCCTTCGCTGTCGAGGACGCGAATCGGCAGTATGCGCGCATCAGGCGCCACCGAACGAATGAGTCCGGCGACAAAAGTGCCATGACCGAGTGCTTCGTCGACGACGCCATCGCCATCGTTGTCGATCCCGTCCGGGCTCTCGTCGGGGTCGCCATCACCGTCCACTAGATCGACGCCGCCGGCGGCGATCGCTCCCTGGAGTTGTGGGTGATTGACGTCAACACCAGTGTCCAGCACGGCAACGATCACTCCCGCCCCTCGAGTCGCTGACCAAGCTGCCGGGGCGCGTATCCTCTCGAGCGCACCTTGGTCTTCGTAGTCAGACTGCTCCAAGGCAGGATCGGCGAAAGCGATTGTGCTTCGACCCTGTGCCTCGGGCGCATCAACTCGGGCGTTTGGAGCCGAGGCGGTGAGATCGGGGTCCTGGATCGTCCGGGCTCGGAATGCGTCAACCGACTCGCCTTCGGGCAAACCAAGCAGGTACACCCGCTGGGCTTCCACCGCATCGAGCGTCCGGGTGCCATAGCGAGCGTTAATCGTTTCGATCAAAACGCCGGTCGCCAAGCGTACGAGAACCTGTTGCGGGTTGAAGGCTGGTGGCGGTTCGGATGGGTTCGGTGGCCCGGCTGGGCCAGACCGCGTGGTCCCATCGCATGCGGCTACCAGAAGCGAAACCGATAACAGGGCCGCGATCGACAGACGGATGGACATCACGGCGTAGCCCTCCGGGGCCCTGGTCGCCCAGACAGATAAAAAGGCGCCCACTCCTGCGGTAGCCAACCGCCCTGGGCGAGCTCGAGCATGGCCGTCGTCAGTGCCGCTCGCGGGCCGGGTGCGCTCTCCAGATGCTCGTAAAACCGATCCATAAACTCGGCAGTAACCTCGTCGTCAACCGGCCACAGACTCGTAACGAGGGTGGCCGCTCCGGCGTATTGAAAACCGCGCGTCAAACCGAACAGCTCATCGCCGGCAAGGACGTCTTGCCGACCGGTCTGACACCCACTCAACACCGCGAGATCGGCACGGAGGTCGAGTTCGAACAAGTCATAGAAGGTGAGCCGTCCGTCGGCCAATTCGATCGACGACAACAGCGGGTTGTCGCTGCGAAACTCGGCGTGTGACGCGATGTGAATGATACCCGCCTCGGGGCCGAACTGTTTCAGCGCGGCTCGATCAGCGGCCACGCCATCCAGAACTTGGGCTCCAGGCAGTCGTTTTCGCAGGGTCTCGATCTCGCGCCCGATCGCCGCCAGCCCCGGTCGCTCGCAACCCAAGACCAACGCTGGTCCCGGCACCGACCGACC
>DAOWHI010000224.1 GCA_030641505.1 Gemmatimonadota bacterium
AACGGGGCCACAAAAACACCGACCCCCACGCCAACAGCGAACGCCTTGATCCTTCCAAACATGAGTGCTCCTTCAGTGCCGCTAGGGGTTACCCGAGGTCATTGGTGCCCAAGGGGAGATTCGAACTCCCACGGCCTTTCGGCCACTGCCCCCTCAAGACAGCGTGTCTACCAATTCCACCACTTGGGCAAGCCCGTTTGGTGCCGGCGCTACTCGCCGTCGGGAGTTGTACTCTCGTTCGCGTCGGCCGGCGGCGCGGTCTCGCCACCAAGAATATCCTGAAGATCAGCCGGGGTTTGAGGCTCGGTCACCGGGGCAGCGCCCTGATCTTGGAGCTCGCGCTCGATCAGGCTGGTCGGTCGGGTTCCGCGTACCGTGAGGAGCGAGATCGCCAGACAAATGACCAGAAACGCACCTCCCAACCACTTTGTCGCGTTGTGGAGAAACGTCGCCGTCTGGCGGCTACCCATCATCTCCATGCCGGTACCGGCACCGCCGAATCCGGCCGCCAGCCCGCCCCCCTTGCCGGACTGCAGGAGCACGACAAGGACCAGCGCCAGACAATCCAGCAGCAACAGGATGATAAGTGCACTGTACATAGAGCTTTACAATTTACCTTGGCTCACAGACCCGTCAAGAAGCGGTCCTGGCAGCCGCGGTCGCGATCGCGGCGAAGTTGAGCGGGAACAGGCTCGCTCCGCCGACCAAAGCGCCGTCGATATCCGGTTGGCCCACGAGATCCACAGCGTTGTTCGGCTTTACGCTGCCGCCATAGAGAATCGGCATCGCCGCCGCGATGGACGGTGACGCGATCGACGCCACTGCGTCGCGGATCGTCGCGTGCATCTGCTGAGCATCAACGGGAGCTGCGGTGCGACCGGTGCCGATCGCCCAGATCGGTTCGTACGCCAGCGCGAGACGGGCGTACTCGTCGCGCGAGAGTCCATCGATAGCACGCGAGAGCTGCCCGAGCACGATCGCGTGCTGCCGACCGGCCTCCCTCTCCTCAAGTGTCTCACCGACGCACAACATCGGATCGAGCCCTGCGTTGAGCGCAGCGACAATCTTTTTCGCGCACTGAGCGTCTGTCTCACCGCACAGCTGGCGGCGCTCGGAGTGGCCAACCAGGACCAGCTCCGCCCCGGCTGCGGCCAGCATTCCAGCCCCGATCTCACCGGTGTAGGCGCCCTCTGTTTCCCAATGGCAGTTCTGACCCCCGACTTGGGCCCGCTTTGCGACTGCCTGGACCACGTCCGGGATCATGACCGCGGCGGGAAAGAACACCAGCCGTACGCCCGCGCGTTGCTCGGGCAACGCGTCGTAAAACGAGCTCATATATAGACCGACGTCGGCCGCAGTCTTGTACATCTTCCAGTTGGCGGCGATGATCATAGGCCGTTTTGAGGCGTTCACGCCGCGCTCCTCCGAGTCGCTGGATCCAGCACTTCGATCCCCGGCAGCGTGGCCCCGGAGACAAGTTTGAGCGCTGCCCCACCTCCGGTTGAAACGTGGCTGACAGCATCCGTCAACCCGCCGCGCTCGAGTGCAGCGATCGAGTCGCCGCCACCAACCACGGTATAGGCACCATGATCTGTGACATCAGCCAAGCCTTTCGCCACCGCCAACGTGGCAGCGTCGAACGGTGGCGTCTCGAACACTCCCAGCGGACCGTTCCAGAAAACTGTACGCGCTCCCTTTAGCGCGCCGACAATCGCCCGGATCGAACCCGGACCGATATCGAGGATCTTTCGCCCCTGTGGCACGCCGTCGGAAGACGTGGTCTCGCGTCTCGCTTCCGCGTCGATGGCGGTCGCAACGACCACGTCTGTTGGCAGCAGAATCTTGTCCGGGTATCGATCCAAGATTTGGCGTGCCGTTTCCACACGGTCGGGCTCGACCAGTGAGTCGCCCACTTCCACCCCGGTGGCAAGGAGGAATGTGTTGGCCATGCCGCCGCCGAGGCAGACGCGGTCGCATCTTCGAGCGAGCTCGTCAACGATCTCCAGCTTGCCGGCGATCTTGCCGCCCCCGAGTACCGCCACGAATGGCCGCTCGGGCTCGAGCAGTCGATGGAACGCGTTCAGCTCACGCTCAACGAGTTGGCCCGCAACACACGGGCTCAAGTGGTCGGCTACCCCAACCGTCGAGGCGTGCGCGCGGTGACAAGTTCCAAAAGCGTCCTGGACGAAAAGCTGGCCAAAGCGCGCCAGCCGGGCGGCGAAGCCGGGTTCGTTGACGGTCTCGCCCGGTTCGAAGCGGAGGTTCTCGAGCAGGAACACGTCCCCAGGTTCACCCACGCGAACCAGCTTGACGGCTCGCTCGTCGAACGGCTCCGAGAGAAAGACGATCCGCCGTCCCAGCAGCTCCTCGAGACATCGCGCCACCGGCGCCAGCGACAGCTCCGATCGCCGTTCACCGCCGGGTCGCCCGAGGTGGCTCACGAGTATGACCGTCGCACCACAACGCGCAAGTCCGGTCACCGTTGGAAGCGTGGCTCGGATCCTCGCGTCGCTCGCCACCCGCACGGTTTCACCCTCACCTTCGAGCGGAACGTTAAAGTCAGCCCTCACCAACGCCCGCCGACCGTTCACTTCCTCCGGCGCGAGGTCACCAACCGTGCGGCGCGCGAGGACGATGCCCATGATCGCCCCTAAAGGAACTTGCCTAGGTACTCAGCCAAGTCGACAAGCCGCGTGGCATACCCCATCTCGTTGTCATACCAGACCAACACTTTGACCAACGTCCCGTCAATCACCGACGTCGACAACGCATCCACGGTCGCCGAATCGGTCGTCGATATGTAGTCGACCGAAACCAAAGGCTCGTCGCTGACCGCAAGGACTCCCGCCAGCCGACCCTTCACGGCCTCGCGAAAAGCGGCGTTAACTTTCTCTGCGTTGGTTGAGCGCTCGACCTCGACCGTCAAATCGACCAGCGACACGTCCGGGATCGGAACGCGGATCGCCATTCCGTCGATCTTCCCCGCCAACTCCGGAAGCACCAGCGCCGCCGCCTTGGCTGCGCCGGTTGTCGTTGGGATCATCGACAGCGCTCCGGCACGGGCGCGTCGCAGATCTTTGCTTGGTGTATCGAGCATGTTCTGGCTGGCCGTGTAGGCGTGGGTGGTCGTCATCAGGCCATGCACCCAACCCACCGAGTCCATGATGACCTTGGCCACCGGGGCGACGCAGTTGGTCGTGCACGACGCGTTTGAAACCACATCGTGGCCGGCCTCGATGAGATCCTCGTTGACGCCCATCACGACCATGATGTCGCAATCCTTGCCCGGCGCCGAGATGATCACCTTACGCGCGCCCGCTGCTAGGTGCATTGCGGCCTTGTCGCGATCGCGAAAACGGCCCGTCGACTCGATCACCACATCCACCCCCAGCTCACCCCACGGCAACTTGGCTGGATCAGGCTCCGAAACCACCTCGATCACGTCGTCGCCGACTCGGAGCTTTTCGTTCTCGGCGCGCGCATCGACGCCAAGCCGACCATGAACCGAATCGTACTCCAACAAGTGGGCCAGCGTGGCCGCATCGGTCAGATCGTTGACCGCCACCAGATCGAGATCGCGCTTGGACCGTCGCATTGACCGATACGCGATGCGGCCGATGCGGCCGAACCCGTTGATGGCGAGACGCATCCTGGACCTCCGTGTAAGTGGTAATCGGTAACAACGAAGCAAAACCTAGAAAGGCTTGAACCGGCAGCAAGTTATCCGTCGTTGCGATCGGTGGCGAGGGCAAACGTGACGCCGATAACGCGAGTGGTGCCACCCGTGATGAGCGCGCTAGCGGCCGCGCGAAGCGTAGCCCCGCTCGTGGCGACGTCGTCGATCAGTCCAACCGTCGCACTCGCCTCGAGTGAGGTTCGGTGTGCAAACGCCCCGCTCACGTTGGTAACCCGATCGGCTCGGCCAAGCCCAACCTGTGGTGGTGTCGTTCGCACCCTTGCCAGAGCATCAACGACCGGCCGGTCGATCCTAGTTGCCAAACGTTCGGCGATCAATCGAGCCTGGTTGAAACCCCGCTCACGGTACCTGAGCGGGTGGAGTGGCACGGGCACCAGGAGGTCGAAACGACAATCTCGGCGCCGGATCTCATCAGCCATCTTCTCGGCACAGATGTCGGCCAGGTGTCGCCATCCACCGTACTTGATCGCGCGCACGATCGCTTCCGCGACATCCCGATAGCGAACCGCAGCAATCGCTGTTAACTCCGGTGGCCAGTCACGACATCGCCAACAGGCTTCTGTGCGACGGCTCGAGACCACCCCGCAACGATGGCAACCAGCACCATCGATAGGTTGCAGCAGCGACAGACACGGCCCGCACACAGCAGGACGGGCGGACGTCAGCCGATCGTCACATTGGATGCACCGTGGGGGCAACAACAAATCTGCCGCGAGCCCCAGGGCTCCGGCGATGGTGTTGGTCGATGAGGCGATATCCCCACCTCGAGCGGCAGGGGGTTTTGGCTGGCGCCTAGCTGCCCGGCAGGGTCAAGCGAGGGAATTGGCTCGAGAGGGTGGCCAGATACCGACTGCGCTCGTCACCGCTCAGGATCGACGCCAGTCTTTCGAGCCACTGTTCAGCAGCCTCAATACGCTCGGTGAAGTAGTTGGCCGCCACCAACCCCAAATACGCGAGACGGATCCTATCGTCTAGCTCGATCGCCCGCTCGAACGCTCCAATCGCGTTCGCATAATCACCGATATGCAGGTACGAGCCCCCCAGAAGGGCATGCGCGTTACCGTGTAGCGGATCGAGCTCGATGCCCCCTCGAAACCGACATATCCAACCAGGGAATCGCCCCTCGACCTAAATCTCGCCGCCCAACGCATA
>DAOWHI010000110.1 GCA_030641505.1 Gemmatimonadota bacterium
CAGCCCGACGCCCTCGGTCACTGGGGTTCTCCCGATCGCGATCAGGACGAGATCGGCTGTCAGCGACTCGCCTCCCAGCGTGACCTCGACCCCCCCGTTCACGGGCTTGGCGCCAGTTAGCGGCGTATTTGTCCGAACGTCTATCCCCTGCCGGCCAAGAGAGCGGGCCAGCTCGGCGGACACGTCGTAATCCTCGATTGGCAGCAATCGTGGCAGTGCCTCGACCAGCGTAACCCGGGTTCCAAAACGGTGGAAGATCGAAGCAAACTCGACACCCACCGCCCCAGCCCCGACGATGACCATCGACTCAGGAAGCGTCTCGAGCTCGAGGACATGATCGGAGCTGATGATCCGTCGACCGTCGAACGGCACCGATCCGATTTCCCGCGGAACTGATCCCGTCGCCAGCACGATATGATCTGCGGAGATCGTTCGAACGGGTCCTCTGTCCAAACCGATCCGCCCATACTCGGTCTTCTCGTAGATCCCCACCGTGCCCGGGTTCATGACCCGCGCCCAACCCGTGACCACCTCCACGTTCTGTTTCTTGAGCAAGCCCGCCACGCCCCGGGACAGCTGTCGGACGACGCCATCCTTCCGGGCTTGAATCCGGGCCCAATCGATCTCGACTTCGCCAACTGACAAACCGAACTCGGAAGCCCCGAGGAGATCCCGGTAGCGACTCGCATTCTCGAGCAGCGCCTTGGTTGGGATACAGCCCCGATGCAGACAGGTACCGCCCTGGAACGGGTCTTTCTCTATCAGCGCGGTCCTCAAACCGAGCTGTCCGCCGCGGATGGCAGCCACGTATCCACCGGGCCCACTTCCAACAATTACGATGTCAAAGCGATCTGTTGACACTAGTCGTCTTCGTCCGCCCGTGGCTTGAAGTCGAGGGCTGCCGAGTTAATGCAGTAGCGTTGTCCGGTCGGCTGCGGGCCATCATCGAACACGTGCCCCAAGTGAGCGTCACAGTTGGTGCACAGAACCTCGGTCCGGTGCATTAGAAGGCTGTCATCAGGCGCCGCCGAGACGTTCTCGTCGTTGGGCCGCGTGAAGCTTGGCCACCCGCTACCGGAGTCGTACTTGTCGTCGGAGTCGAACAGCGGCGCCCCGCAACAGATACAGGCGTAGGTACCCTCAGCTTTGTGCTCGTTGTACTCGCCAGTGAACGCGCGCTCGGTCCCCTTCTCGCGCGTGACGCGGTACTGCGCAGGGGTCAGCCTCTGGCGCCAATCCTTTTCTGACCTTTCTTCCTTACTCATTCCCACGCCCCCTGTAAGTGTTTGTTTAGTGGGCCCGTACGCTATAAGAGCTCAAGCAGTTTCTCGGCCGACCATCCGACGACGGCTCAACCATCGGAGAACTCGACGACGGTGATCCTCAACTCGTCGTCGACCGCGCCTTCGATGCTGTCGATGAAGATCTCGGCTGGAACACCGGTCTCTGAATCGTACGTTACCGTTATGTGGTCAGCGCCGGACTCGATCGACTGAAGGATCACGTCGAACAACCCAATGACGGCCGGAAAGAAAAGCTTCTGCTGCTCTGGTACCGGCATGCCGGTTTCGGTGTACGTCTGGAACACGATTTCGCCACCGCGGACACGCACCATAACCGGTCCGATCGACTCGATGGGGCAAAAGCAACCCCTGAGCAACGTCAGATCGTAGTCCATCACACCGAGTCCGATCCACCGCCCTCGATTGGCTTCCAATTCGATCAGCAATGGGTCTTCGGGTTCCTGCGGCGAGCAGACCGCTGTTGGTACGATCACCAGCATGACGCACAACGTCTTAGCTGCTTTTCTCATGGCGTGAATATACCCCGGTGCGGAACCCGGCGACCTCGCGTTACTGCACCTAGGAAGGCCGACGGAAGAGCGAGCGCTGAAGCGACCGGATGTAACCCGTGCGACTGCCGGCCGCGAGATCGAGATGCGCACGACCCGAGGTGACCTTGGAATCGAGGTTGTCCAGATGATGGAGCACGATCGCCTCTAGCGTCTGTGGCTTAACCGGGCTGCCCCACTCGAGTTCGCCTTGGTGGCTCAGCACCAAATGCAGGACGTCCGTCGCCAAATCCGCCGGGAACCCATCGATCCTCGCTATCTGCTCGCGGACAAACGCGTATCCCAGCGCAACGTGACCGAGTAAAGAGCCAGCCTCCGTGTAAGGGAACCCGGGCTCGACGGCCAGCTCGTCGATCTTGCCGAGATCGTGCAGGAACGCACCAGCCAACAACAAATCGCGGTCGAGATCAGGGTAGTGTCCGGCTGCCAGCTCGCACAGATCCATAACCGACCGGGTGTGCTCCGCTAAACCACCGACGTAGGCGTGGTGGTTGACCTTGGCGGCTGGCGCGGCCGAAAAGCGCTCGACAAAATGCGGCTCGTCGAGCAGCCCAAGGACAAACCGCTTGAGAAAAGGTTCGGTGATCGACTCGGCCAGCCGTCGAATGGCGGCCACCGATTCGCTCCCGGACACCGGTGCACGCGGCAGGTATTCGGCGGGATCGACTTGTGGCGCGGGCTCGGCGGCTTCGACCTGAATCTGGGGTTGGCCACGGTAGTCGGTCACCACGCCGCGGACGCGGGCGAAGACGCCCTCGACCAGCGTCACAGCCAGCGCGTCGGCGTTTTCCCAGGCGACACCGGGTATCCGGCCCGATCGATCGGCGAACTCGAGCGACAGGAACGGACCATTGCGCCCCACCTTGCGGTTGACCCGGGTAACACAAAAGACCTCGTCGACCTGCTCGCCAGAATCGAGATCGGCGCAGAACACCCGCTTCCGATACGGCTCGAACAAGTCAGCGACCATCGAACACGATTTCACCGGCAACGATCGTCAGTCTCGGTTGACCCCGAAGCCTGGCCCCCGCCCATGGTGTGTTGCGCGCCTTGGACCGAAACTCTGCTGGCTCGACCTTCCACTCCTGATCCAGGTCGAAGACCGCCACATCGGCGGGTGCACCGACCTTGATCCGCCCACCTTCGAGACCAAAGACGCGCGCCGGTCCCACCGTCATCCGATCGAGCAGCGTTCTGAGGCCGACAGCGCCTCTCTCCACAAGTTCCGTGTAGACGACACCAAACGCGGTTTCGAGACCGATCACACCGAACGGCGCCTCGCCCAGCGCACGCGCTTTCTCCACGTCCGTATGCGGTGCGTGATCGGTAGCGATGCAGTCGATCGTCCCATCGGCCAACGCCTCCACGAGCGCTTCTCGATCCCCAGTCTCGGCCAGTGGTGGGTTCATCTTCGCGATCGATCCATGTATCTCAGCGCAATCGACGGTCAGCGTCAGGTGGTGCGGACACGCTTCGGCAGTAACAGAAAGTCCAGCCTGCTTGGCCTCGCGAACCAGCCGCACCGACTCGGTGGTCGACAGGTGGCACAGGTGGAGCCGCCCACCAACGCGCGCCAGAACCTCAAGGTCGCGCTCGACCGCCGCGCTCTCTGCCTCGGGCGGGATACCGCGAACGCCGAGCCGATCGGCCACCTGACCGGCGCGAACGGCACCCCCGAGAGACAAGCGCAGATCTTCGCAGTGGTCGGCCACCACCAGTCCGGCACGAGCAGCATTACTCAGTACGCGACCCAACATCTCAGCGGTGGAGATCGGTTGACCGTCGTCCGACAGGGCGACCGCGCCCGCGGCCGCCAGTGACCGAGCGTCCGTCGGTGTCTCGCCGGCCGAGCCTCGAGTCGCGGCACCGATCGGTAAGACCCGCGCCATGCGCGCCGATCGCCCGCGCTCGATCACGTGGCGTACGCGCTCCGGCGTGTCGATTACGGGCTCGGTGTTGGGCATCGCGCAAATCGTCGTGAAGCCTCCGGCCACGCCGGCCGCTGCGCCTGTGGCAATCGTCTCTTTCGCTTCTCCACCGGGCTCACGCAGGTGGACGTGCGGATCGACCAGACCCGACGTTACCAACATGCCATCGAGCTCGATCACACGATCGCGACTCTCGGGTTCGACGCGTTTCTCGATCGCGGTCACGGTGTCCCCCGCTATCCTCACGTCGGCGATCTCGTCGCGCTCGGAGCCCGGATCGAGCACGCGCCCGCCGCGCAACACGATGCCCGACAGTCCATCGCTCAAAACGACCCCAGCCCGAGCTCTCCGCGGACTTCGGACAACCGCGCCAGCAATCCCATCCGGATCGCGACGCCTGCCGTCACCTGGGGCCATATCAAGGCCCGATCCGAATCAGCCACAGCACTATCGATCTCGACATCGCGGTCGAAGGGCCCCGGATGAAGCACCGGCACGTCGCTACCCAAGCGCGCCAGTCGATCGACGGTCATGCCATACTTTTTTCTGAACGTCGCCACGTCCGGACAGACTTCGCTCTCGGCCAATCGCTCGCGCTGAATCCGAAGCGCCATAACCGCGTCGCAGTGCTCGAGCGCAGTGTCCAAGTCCGAGCTCAGCGTTGCTTCGGGAAATTCTTCGGGTGACGGCAGAAACGACTCCGGTCCGCAAAAAACGACCGATCCTTCCAGCGCGATCAAGCCATAATAATTCGATCGCGCCACCCGGCTGTGGACGATGTCGCCAACGATCAACACCGTGCGCCCCTCGACGGCCCCCCAGTGCCGGCGCAGAGTCAACAAGTCGAGTAGCGCCTGTGTCGGGTGCTCCCCGGTCCCATCGCCAGCATTAACAACGTGGGCATTCGGCATGACGGACGCCAGACGTGTGGGTGCGCCGACCTCCGGATGCCGGAGCACAAACGTGTTTACGCCCATCGCGGCCAGCGTCCGTGCCGTGTCGACCAGCGTCTCACCCTTGATTAGGCTCGACCCCTCGCTCACCGTCACTCGCTCGATCTTCAGCCGTTGTTCAGCTAGCTCGAACGAACAGCGCGTCCGGCTGGAAGGCTCGAGTATGAGGTTGGCTACGGACAGACCGGCAGCAACATGACCACTGGGCGCGGTCGATCCCAGCA
>DAOWHI010000018.1 GCA_030641505.1 Gemmatimonadota bacterium
AAGCCCCGCCGTGACGGGGCTTCCTCATGGTGGGCCTGGGTGGAGTTGAACCACCGACCTCACGCTTATCAGGCTTCGACAGAATATTCGGAACAAGCGTCTTCCGGGTACGATGATTGTTCGTGCTGGTTAGCGCGGGGCAACTCTGTTACCGCTCTTGTTACCGCGTCGCTACAGCCCCCGGCCAGACGAACAGGCAAGAAAGTGTAAGCGTGAGAGAGATCGACATAGACAGGCTGAGGCTCGCCGTAAACGCGGATCTCTTAGCCCATCTATCTAGGAGACTTCAGCCTGTTTTTTTTGGCGACTGCGAAACCCGAGCAGACTGGACCCTATATGGACCCTAAACGTGAAAATCCTTCCCAACATGAAAAGGAGTCACGACTGCAAAGCCTTGACCCGCAATCGATTAGCTGGTCGGGGCGACAGGATTTGAACCTGCGACCACCTGAACCCCATTCAGGTGCGCTACCGGACTGCGCCACGCCCCGACGCTGAATAATCTATGCCAGCCACTTCGTGCGTCCAAGCAGCCGCGTGGGAATCAGGCGACAGCGACCGGTCACGCGTGGCGATCCGCTGCATGACGATTTCGTAGTGCAACCCCTTGATCGCCAGCTCAAACGCTTTGACGAGATAGGCACCAGGGAAGCGATGCACGCGGCGGCGGCGAATAGAGAATTCGCGACCCCAACTGTAGAGCGACCGTAAGTCATCAGCGGTCGGCGACCGGGCTTCGATCTTCTCCCTCAACCGCGCCACCCATGCATTGACCTCGTCGAGCTTGCGGCTGGGCTCTGACCGGATGACCGCTTCGTGCGCACGATCGACCAACGCCGTCATCGACTCGACGTCGCCATCGGTCAGCGGCGCACTCGCTCTGCCGTTAAGCGCACCTAACTCGCGCTTCATCTCTGACGCCGCGCGCCCGGCCTCCCGGAAGCGGGCAAAATCGAGTCGCACCGCTTTCCACAGCAGACCGAAGTACCGACTGCGCCGCTTGTTCACGACGCCCTGGCGCCATACCGAGTGAAACGCCGCCTTCAGGTCCGACCGTCTCAAAAACCCGCCGCGGAAAATGTGCGGGTTTATGCGGTCCAGCAGCAGGGCCGCTCGCTGGTACATCTCACCGGGACTGAACAGCGTCTCCAGCATCGCATGATACCCCGACTGCATCTCCTCCCGGGTCATGTTCATCGGGATGAATTGCACCTCGTCGCTGGTGTTGTTGCCCGAGAACTCGTTCTCCCTCAGCCGCCCTTCGCTACGGAGCCGTTCCGTCAGCGGGGTGTGCGGGATCGGGGTCAACATTCCCGCCATGGCGGTGGGAATGGCGGCTTCCTTGGCGAACGACGCGATCGCCTGCCCCGTCTCGACGGTGTCCTCATCACTACCGAAGATGAAGCCGGCCATGACCTCGATCCCGGCGCGCTGGATCTTGGCGACGGTCTCGGCGATGTCGACCTTGATGTTCTGCTTCTTGTTCATCCCCTTGAGAGCCGTCGGATCGGGGTTCTCGATCCCAAGGAACACCTCGCCAAAACCGGCCTGCTGCATCAATGGCAGTAAGTGCGCCAGCTTGGGTGCTCCCAGATCGAGGCTCGCCTGGGTGTAGAACGAGAACGGGTAGTTATGCTCGCGCTGGAACTCGATCATCTCGCGCAGGATCACTTCGATCGCCTGGGGGTTGCCGACAAAGTTGTCGTCAACGGTGAAGATCCCGCCGCGATAGCCAAGACCGAACAAGACCTCCAGCTCCTCACGGACCGACTCGAGTGTCTTGGGCCGCGTGAACCCACCATTGAACTGGATGATGTCGCAGAAGTCGCACCGAAAACGGCACCCAACGGTGGTCTGCATCATCAGCGCGCGGTAGTCGTGGATGTCAAGAAGGTCCCACCTCGGCGGCGGCGTGTACTCCAGCTCCTTGAAGATCGTGCGGTCGTTCAGGATCTTGCGCGAACCAGGAGGCTCACCGGCGATCGCTTCCGGAATGAGCAGAACAGGCGGTCCGTCCGAGTGGTGGCGACCCTCCGGGTGGTGGAGGATGCGGTTGATCGCCTCGATCCACTGTCCTCCCTCGCCCCAGACCAGTACGTCGAAGCCCTGGTGCAGAATCTCATCGGATGGCGTCCGGGGTTCGAGCAGATGATCTCGAAAGCTCGACGGATAGGGTCCGCCGATCACCCACGGCGTCGCCAACCCCTTTGCAGGTCCGCTTATGAGGTCGACGAGCGACGGCTTCTGGACCGACATGGCACTGGTGAAGACCGCGTCGGAGGCGTCCATCTTCGCGCGCAGATCCGCATCCGGCACGCGTTCGACGTTGAGATCGATCAAGTCGAACGACCAGTTGTCGGGCATCATCGCCGCGAACGTGATCAGGCCGAGGGGTGGAAACGCTGCCTTCCGACCGACCATCGACATGATGTGCCGATAGCTCCAGAAGCTGGCCGGGAACTCCGGCGCGATGAGCAGCCCCTTCTTGGGCTCGTCAAATTCGGTCGCCGGTAAGCCCGCGATCTGAACCAGCGGTTCGCTCACTTCTCCCCCATCCAAGCGCGCCGAAGCATCAGCTGACGCTCGCTGGCGTCAGCTTGAACCTCGAACCCGACCGGTTGGCCCTGACCATCGTTAACCACGTCGATCCCCAGCTTTCCGTAGTATTCGCTAATCGGCAGTGGCTCGGCATGCTTTACGTATCGCTCGAAGAAGTCCTGGAGCTCAGGATACGTCATGGCAGCCACAACGTCATAGAAACCGCAATCGGGGAATGCCCGACCCTTGCCATAATAACGCATCAGCTTCTGAAGCAACTCTCGCAGCCCACTCTCGCCATCCGAGAGATCGAGCAAGAGAATATCGAGAAGCTCCCCCACCAGCGCACCCCGTTGGTAGACATTCGGAAACTGGCTCTGGCCTTCGTCGCTGTACGATGTGAGAGCTAGCTGTTCGAGGCTGTAATCGGCCCGGTACTGCCGGTCCGCCTGAAGCTTGCCCGCTATGACCTCGAGGTGCTCTTCGAGGTTGGTGAGCCCCGATCGCAGTTGCATCGCATGGGCACCCCACTCGGTGACGCCTTCGTATAGCCACAGGTGCGCGGACGGGACAGGCTCTTCGAAGTTGAAGCTCTCGATGATCTCGCTGTGAATGTTGAGCGGCGTGATGATATGCAGAAACTCGTGGGCCGCGATGTCCGTGATAAACGCACCGGCCCGCTCCGAGAACGTGATGTCCGGCAACACGTACTCCGAGCTGTACGAGTGTTCCCATGCCCCGGAAGTTCGACCGGCCCACTCGAAATGGAAGAGGAAGACGTAACGATCGACCGGCAACTCACCGAGAAACTCGCCCGCCGACTGCAACATCTCACGCATCGACTCGAGCAGCTGCTCGGATCGGACACCACCGCTCTTCGAATACGTATAGATGTCTACCGCCGCACCGCTGATTTCGGTGCTGGCAAGAGTCAACTCACCGAGCAGGATCGGCGAATCCACCAGGTGGTCGTAGTCGTCTGCTGCGAAACCCTCGTCAACGGCTCGTTCGAGCGCCGTGCCGACCTGCCAACCGTCGGGATACTCAAGATGAACGTGGACGGGCGCGTCCTGGAGTCCGACCGGGTAACCCACCACCGCGTGTGCATTGAACAACACGTGGTTCGCCTCGATCGAGGTTCCCGCCATGGGATAGATCGGGTGTGCATCGACTGGAGTGTCCCACGTCTCCGCGATCGTATACTCGATCGTACGCACCTGAGAGGGATCCTCAATGCGCCATTGATTGACAGCTACTTGTTCCGTTCCCAACGCTGCGCCATCCCCGTCGAGGGCTTGAAACGACCGCACGAACCGGCCCACATCCATCACCTGGTACGTTCCCGGCGCGGTGGACGCGAATTGGTAGATATCGTTGTCGGCTCCGAGGCCCTCGACCGCCAGCCGCACGTGGAACAGGTCTTCCGAGTGGTCTCGCAGGTCGATGGTGTACTCGAGTGGTGCGGTTTGGCTTATGGCTGGTGTGGCGATCGTGACCAAAACAAACGCCGTCAACAGAACCCTGGGGAGCTTGTTTCTCATCTCTCGAACCATCCTATGCAACAACCTACGTCCCCCCACCTGAGACACAACCTCAATCGGACGCCCGTGCCGCTTTAGCGCCGGGTGGAGCGCCAGGAAAGTCGCGGCCAGCATGATCGGCGTGGCGGCGAGCGCCGATTCACGGGCGCCGATCGCGTCGCCAAGGACGCCGGCAGCCAGTACCCCGACCGATCCGGCAGCCCAAGCCAGGCCCATCACGATGCCGGAGTTGAGCGCGGCGCGGTCCGGCCGCATCTCCTGCGCGATGACGACGATCGGTGGCAAGACCGACATGTTGACGAAGCCCGCGAGCGCCATCGAGACCAGCGCCGCGACGCTGCCCGCCGGAAACCAGAACGCAAAGAAATGTGTCGGCAACGCGACCAGCGTAAGCGCCACCAACAGCCACCGGCGATCGATGCGATCGGTCAGGTACCCACCGGTCAGCGCGCCGACGGCCTGTGCCGCCAAGTACAGCGACAGCGCATAGGCGCCGGACATCTCCGAGAGCCCCGCGTTGGCGTTGACGATCGGCGCCATCGTCAGGAACAGGCGTTGGAAGAACGCGGCGATCGCGCTGACGCCGAACAGAAGCCCGAGCGGCCCGTGCAATGACCGAGCTAGCCTGCCCGCAGTCAGCGATGGACCGGTCGCGCCGGCTGTCCCTCCCGTCGGCAGTATCGGATACAAAGCGATCGCCAGGATCACGACCGGGATGACTGCCACCCACAACCCGCGGAAACCGAGCCACGCCACGATCCAGACGGCGATCAACGGCCCGGCGGCATAGCCGGCGGTACCACCCGACGAGAAGACGGCGTGTCGCATCCCGCTTCCCCGCCCGCCGGTAACGTGCGCTGCGACCGCGACGGCTGGCGGGTGAAACGCCGCGCTGCCGAGCCCACCAGCAGCGAGTAGCAACAGCAGCATGCCAAACGTCGGCGCCCAACCGATCATCGATAGAAAGATTCCGCTCACAACGGGGCCCAGGACGATCATCAGTCTCCGGCCGCGTCGATCGGCGGCGTGACCCAGAAGTGGTTGCGCCAACGATGCAGCGATCGAGAGCGACATCGTGGCCACGGCCGCTCCCGCGATCGACATGTCGAGCTTGGTCATGAGACGCGGCAGAAGCGGATGGACAAACGCCGCGTAGGCGTCATTTGCGGCGTGAAGGGCCGCGACCGCGAGGGCGACCTTCATCGCACTGCGCAGTTGCTTTACGGGTTGGGTCGGGTGCGTCATCTCTTCTCGTCCCGGTCGAACGCTGGAGAAGGCGGCAAGCTATCGTTCGCCCGGCGACCGGTCGACCGCACAGGTCGTGGTTGTAAAGCCGCGACAGCGGCTGTTATCGTCCCTGCGCAATGGAGTTCTTGGGATTCGACCTCGGGCAGTTCGACTTTCAGGCATGGCTCGACTCGGCGTGGGCGTTTGCCGGCCCGCGACTCGTCCTGTCGGCCGGTCAGCTCATCCTCGTACTCGTCGTCTGGCTCGCCGCGAGATGGATCCTCAGGCGGATCGAGCACCGACTGACGTCCCGCACCAAGACCGAACTAGACGACCTCGTGATCCAGCTCATCCGCCGGGTCGTCCTGATATCGATCGTGTTCTGGGGCGCGTGGCGGTTGACCCAGATCTGGGAGCTGGGTCACATGTCGCGCACGATCGGCGCGGTCTGGATCGTGGCGCTGTCGCTGCCGATCAGCGCGTTCGTGTCGAGCGCGCTGCGAGTCTTCGAAGAGAAAGTGGCGCCAAAAACCGAGAGCCGCCTCGACGACACTGCGCTGCCGTTGCTCAATCGGATCGTGCGAGGGCTCGTGGTCGGCCTCGGTGTCCTGATCGCGCTGACGTTTCTCGGCATCAACATCACGCCTGTCCTGGCCGGCGCCGGCGTGATGGGGCTCGGTGTTTCGCTGGCCGCCAAGGACACGTTGTCCAACCTGATCGCGGGGCTGCTCTTGATCATCGACCGTCCGTTTCAAGTCGGCGACCGAATCGAGCTGTGGAACGCGCCGACCGAAACCGGTTCCTGGGGCGACGTGATCGAGATCGGGCTCCGGGCGACCAAGATACGGAACCCCGACAACTTGATCATCGTGGTGCCAAACAACGAGATCATGCGCCGCGACATCATCAATTACACCGCGTCAGGACCGCACATTCGGCTTCGGATACCGTTCGGGATCGCCTACGATGCGGATGCTGAGCGAGCCAAGAAATTGGTCCTGGAGGCGGCTATCAAGATCGAGGGGGTCATGGCGGACCCCGAACCCGTCGTCATCACCCGCGGGTTCGGCGAATCTTCCGTCAATCTGGAGCTTCGAGTATGGATTACACAGGCGCGTGACCGGCGCGCGATCGGTGACGCGGTTGGTGACCGGATCAAGAAGACGTTCGATGAGCACGGGATCGAGATCCCGTTCCCGCGGCGCGACATCGTGATCCGCACCAAAGGCGGCGAGCCTATCCTCCCGGCGGAGTAGCGGCGCCCCGATTCTCGAAGAAGATCAAGATATCGTCGATTTCGTCGATCCCGGTGATGTCGAGATCGCCGTCGTTGTCGCGGTCGTGCAGCACGGCGCAAGAGCCCGCCGCCGGCGCCGGCAGTGTGACCGCTACGCTGTAGTTCCCCCGGCCATCGTTCTCGAAGAGCGAGAAGTCGGAGCTGTCGTAGCTCGAGACGACCATGTCAAGGTCGCCATCACCGTCGAGATCGCCGAGGTCGATCGCCAGCGGTCGCTCACCAGCGGGATAGTCGCGCACCGACAGGAAGCCGCCTTCGCCGTCGCCGAGCGCAACCGATGCGGTGTGACCGCGCGAGTTTGACGAGACAACGTCGGCGTAGCCGTCGCCGTTGACGTCGCCCGCGGCCAGCATCCACGGCAACCCGTCGACCTTTACGCGGTCCGAGACCGCTAATCCACCCTCACCGTCCCCCAACAGCAGCACCAGCTCACGACTCCGGAGGGCACCCACGAACACATCCTGAATGCCGTCCCCGTTTGCGTCGGCGACCGCACATGCGGTCTCGCGATCACCGCCGGCGTCGACCCGAGTCCCGTCATCCAGTGTTCCATCGCCCCGTGGTCGAAACAGCGTCAAGTCGCTCGACAAACGGCTGGCGACGACGACATCGTCGAAGCCATCACCGTCGAGGTCGAGCACCACGACGCAACGGACCGACGGGCCGGCGGTGTACGTCGCCGATGGCTGGAAACCGCCCGCACCGTTGCCGAGCAGCACGTCGACTTTGTCGCTGCCGCCCCCGGCGACCACGAGGTCGATCGCGCCATCACTGTTTAGATCGGCGCCTTCGCTGGGGCTCGGGAACATGCCGGGCGTGACCGCGTAACGCGCCGTCGGCTGCGTGTACCCGCCGGCGCCATCGTTGCGGTAGACACGGATGTCATGACCGCGCTCGTTGACGATCGCCAGATCGGACCACCCGTCGTCGTCGAGATCACCGGCGTAGGCGCCATACGTCTGAACCGTCTTCTCGCCGGGGTCACGGACCGCAATCCGGAACGCTTCCACATGATCGAAGCCGCCGCCACGC
>DAOWHI010000095.1 GCA_030641505.1 Gemmatimonadota bacterium
GGCGACCCCGCGGGCTTCCGCGATCGCCCGGCAAGCATCGAACTCGGGCCGCAGCTCGACCCGACCGTCGCGCCGCCGCACGCGCTTGACCGCGACCGGCCCAAAGGACGTATCGACCTCGATCGATTCGCGGGCCAGCGTGTAGCGGGCGACGCTCCAGTATCGAACGCCAAGCGTCGTGGTCTCGTTGAACAGCACCTCGGTCGTCGCGTCGATCGCCTCATGCGGCGCCAACAACCGTACCGTGACACCCGGCCGCTGCTTCTTCATCTGCACCGGCACCCAGTGCACCTCGACCGCACCGGCCGCGTACAATCGATCGGCCAACGGACCAAATAGCCGCGGCTCGAGATCATCGAGGTCACACTCGACGACGGCCAGCTGTTGAGCCGGCTCGCGGGAGTCGCCGACAACCAGTCGTAACAGGTTTGGCTGTTCCTCCAGCTCACGAGTTCCGGAGCCGTAGCCCACGCGATCGGGCACGAATTCAAGTGGCAACCCCTGAGCACGCGCCAGCGTCGTCACCAACGCCGCGCCAGTCGGAGTGGTGAGCTCGATCGGAACCGCCGAGTCTCGAATCTGCCAGCCCCGAACCAGCTCCATGACCGCTGGCGGCGGAACCGGTAGCCGACCGTGACTCGTCTCGATCCAGCCCGAACCCAACGTGAACGGTGAAGCGTAGAGCGCCCCGATGCCAAGACTCTCGAGACACCACACGGTACCGACTATGTCGACGATCGCGTCCAGTGCGCCGACCTCGTGGAAGTGAACCTCGTCTATCGTGGTGCCGTGGACTTTGGCCTCGGCGTGGCCGAGCCGCTCAAAGACCTGCCGCGCCGCATCGGTCACCGTAGCACTCAGGTCGGCCCTTTCGATCCGCTCGATGATGTCGGTCAACGAGCGGTGCGATGCCGAGTCCGGCACCTCGACGTGGCAGAGAGTGGCTTGGATGCTGTGACGTGACACGGTTTCGGTTCTGAGCTTGACCCCGTCCAGCCCAAGTGGTTCGAGCGCAGTCTGGAGTTGCTGTAGCTCCACGCCTGCATCGAGGCACGCTCCGAGCAACATGTCGCCGCTGACACCCGAGAACATGTCGAGATAACCGATCCGCATGGAACCAAGTGTAGCCCCGCCGATCGCCATCACGCCGCACTCATGACGGCGGGATACTTGAGACCGTGTCCGGTGACAAAACACACCACCCGTTCGTGACGCTCGATGGCACCGGTCTCTAGAAGCTCTAGCAGCGCGGCGACCGTGGCGCCGGCTTCCGGCCCGGCCGAAACCCCCTCCAGGCTTGCCAATCGGTGGGCACCGTCGAGCAACTCGGGATCCGTTACGGCGACCGCCGTGCCACCCGACGATCGGAGCGCGGCTAGGATCAGGAAGTCACCCAACGCGGACGGGACTCGGAGGCCGCTGGCCACCGTCTCGGGGTCGGTTGCCGGCGCAGCGGTGTCCGCACCGGCGCGAAACGCGGTCACGATCGGTGCGCACCCGGTCGCCTGGACGGCGATCATTCGCGGCCGCTCGGAACCGATCCAACCCAGCGTCTCGAGCTCGTCGAACGCCTTCCACATCGCGATCAAACCAGTACCGCCGCCGGTCGGGTAGACGATCGCGTCGGGCAGCCGCCAGCCGAACGCTTCGGCCAACTCATACCCCATCGTCTTCTTGCCCTCGATTCGGTAAGGCTCGCGCAACGTCGAGAGGTCGAACGATCCGTCTTCGGCGATCCGCTGGCGGACCCATCGACCCGCGTCGGCGATCGACCCGGCGACGAGCTGAAGATCCGCGCCGAACGCGCGACACTCGTCGATGATCGGCTGCGGTGTCGACTCGGGCATCGCCACCGTGCAAGTGAGACCGGCGGCGGCGCAGTAGGCCGCCGCAGCGCTGCCGGCGTTGCCGGCGCTCGGGAGAATCACGCCACGCGCGCCCAGTGCTCGCGCGCGGTGCACGGCCACCGCCATCCCGCGGGCCTTGAACGTGCCGGTGGGGTTCAGCCCCTCGTCTTTGAAGTAGAGCTCCTCGAGGCCGAGCGCGGGCCCGATCCGTTGCGAGCGAACGAGCGGCGTCCACCCCTCACCAAGCGTGAGCGGCGTCTCGTCCGCTTCGATCGGCATGAGTTCGCGGTAACGCCAGACATCAGTGCGCTCGAAACCGGCGCTGGGATGCGTCACTCGCGCGGCAACCGCAGCCAGGTCGTAGCGCGCCATCAGCGGACCGCCGCAATTGCACGTGTTTCTCAGCTCATCGGCCGAGACCGTTTGATCACAACGCGTGCACGCGAGATGGTCGACCACTCAGCCCGACTCGAGGGTGGCCACCGCCAAGGCGGCGATGCCCTCCTCGCGACCCAGCACGCCCAGCCCTTCAAAGGTCGTCGCTTTTACGCTCACCCGATCGCGATCGATCTCGAGCGCCGCCGCGATCTTGTCCCGCATCGCCGCAATGTGCGGTTGCATGCGCGGCGCCTCGGCGATCACCGTCGCATCAACGTTGGCGATCCGGTGCCCGGCTGTTTCGACCCGATCCCGGACCACCCGCAGGAGCTCGATGCTGTCGGCATCCTCGTACTGCGGATCATCGGGCGGAAAGAGTTGGCCGATGTCGCCCAGCGCGGCCGCGCCGAGGAGCCCATCGACGATGGCGTGAAGCAACGCGTCGGCATCGGAGTGACCGGCCAGCCCCCGCGGATGCTCGATCGTGACGCCGCCCAGCACCAACCGCCGGCCTTCGACCAAGCGGTGCACGTCGAACCCGATCCCGGTGCGGACTAGAGCCAACGGACGTGTCCCCGATCGATCATCTCTTCGGCCCACTCCCAATCAGCGGTGGAGGTAAGCTTGCGGTTGAGCGGTTCGCCCTCGATCCAGAAGACGGGCACGCCGAGCGATTCGCACAGCCGCGCGTCGTCGGTCGCCTCGGCCCCATCCGATTTGGCATGCGCCTGCTCGAGGACCTGGGTTGGAAATCCCTGTGGCGTTTGGGCGAGCACGAACCGCTCCCGATCGCATGTGGCGGCGATTCTGTCGCCATCGATCTCCTTGAGCGTGTCGTTGATCGGAAGTGCCGGAATGACCGCACGACCCTGCGCGGCGCGGCGACCGACACGCTTGACGAGCCCGCGGCTTGCGAACGGACGAGCCGCGTCGTGGACCAGCACGGTCCGAGCACCCTCTATCAGCTCCAGTCCGGCGGCCACCGAATCCTGACGCCGCGCGCCACCGGCCGTCACCCGGACCCGACTCGCATCATCCCCCAGGTGCCCACCGAGCAGCGCCTCACCCAGATCGAGCTGATCGGCGGGCAAAACGACCACCACCGGACCCGCCAACGCGCCAAGCAACGCACGCGCGGCCCAACAAACGGTCGGCCGACCGTCCAGCAGCCGGAACTGCTTGGCCTCACCATCCATCCGCCGGCTGCTGCCGGCGGCTACGATCACGCCGGCGGCCCGGATCAGGGGATGTTCGCCCCGCTTATCGCCGTGCCACGTCCGACGTCGGCCCCCTCGCCGCTCTTCTTGGCAAAGATCAACGTGCCAGCCCGAGTCTGATGTATACCTGTCACCGCGACCCGCAGCGTCTTACCGATATCGTCGCGCGAGTCCTCGACCACCACCATGTTGCCGTTGTCGAGGTAGCCAACCGCCTGCTCCTTCTCCTTGCCCTGCTTGACGAGGCGAATGACGATCTCGTCGCCAGATAGGATCTCTGGCTCGAGCATCATCGCTACGTCGTTCAGGTTGACGATCGGGATGCCTCGGCGCTTGGCCTCCTCGATCATCGCGTCATTGTGGGTCACCACCCGGGCGTCATGTTGGACCGCGTAGTCGAGCACGCCCTCGATCTCGCCGTGTAACAAGTCGAGCTCACGAATGAACACCGATCGCGTGCGGTTCTGTTGGAGACGCTTCAAGCCATCCAGGCCGCGCTCACCGCGGAACCGCTCGATCGGGATGTGGCTGGCGGCCATCTCGTTCAGTTGATCGACGACGAACCGAGGAATCACGATCTCACCCGCCAACAGCGGGCTCTCGGCCAGCTTCACGATCCGCCCGTCGATAAGTGACTTCTCGCCGACCAAATACCGCGCCCGTTTGCCGGCTTCGGGATCGGCTTGACGAAAGAGTGTCAGGTCGAGCGCCACCGCGCGCCCGGTGACCGCTCCGAGATAGGCGCACACCAATATCAACAGCACTATGCCAAACACCGCTACCTGTGTTCCCCTGACCTCGGCGATGACCGGTATCGGCAATCGCCCTATGACCGCCAGGATCGACGACGCGAGCAGGATTCCGAGAAGGAGTCCGATGCCGGCGGCCAATACTTGCCGCGGATCGCCTTGTCGGATTCTGGCTTCCAGGAGAACGGTGATCAGCAGGATCAGCGCGCCGCTGGCGATCACCAGGTACGTCGTGACGTTAGGCTGATCCAGGAGGGCCGCCGCACCGGTCAACAGGACCAGCGCGACGAATACGAGGCGCAGATAGGTCATGGTGTACCTCCGGTTTTATTCCGCATCGCCATATGTATTGAATGATGGGCGATGCGATCCAGCGGACAATCATCGTCATTTCGACAGCGCGAGCGCAACCGCCTCGCGCACCGTGGCGGCAGTTTCCAGTGCTATCCCCACGTCACCCTCGGTGGGGGCTCGGGCCCGATCACGATCGGGCGCTGCCAGAACGGCGCGCTCGAAGCCCAGCCGCGCCGCCTCCTTGAGACGGGCCGCCGACCATCGCACCGGCCGCACCTCGCCGGTCAGACCGACCTCTCCAAAGACGACCGTTCCCTGGCGCACCGGCCGATCCGCTCGGCTGGATGCCAACGCTGTGACCACACCCAGGTCGACCGCCGGCTCGGTGAGCGTAAGCCCGCCGACCACGTTTAGAAACACGTCGCTCGCACCAAGCGCGAACTCGGCTTTCCGCTCTAGGACCGCGAGCAACAGCGACAACCGACGCGCGTCGAACCCGCCGGCCACGCGCTGCGGCGTCGAGTACGGGCTCGAAGCGACCAACGCCTGCACCTCGATGACCAGCGGCCGTGTCCCTTGCACGCTGGCTACGTGTGCCGAACCGGGCACCGGCTCCGCGTCGCGTCCGGCGCCGAGGAACATCGCCGATGGGTTGTCGACCACCTCGAGACCACCGTCGTGCATCGTGAAGACCGCGATTTCGTGGGTCGACCCGTAGCGGTTCTTGAGCGCTCTCAAGACCCGCAGTTCATGGTGGTGGTCACCCTCAAACTGAAGCACCACGTCGACGACGTGCTCCAGCGTCTTGGGACCCGCGATTCCGCCTTCCTTAGTGACGTGTCCGACCAGAAAGGCGCTGGTACCGGTGGTCTTGCAGTATCGCTGGAAAACGTCGGCGGCGGCGCGCACCTGAGACACTGACCCGGGCGCGCTCGACAACGCCGGATCGTAAACCGTTTGGATCGAGTCACACACGATGATCTCAGGCGACGCCTGCCGACACGCCGCAAGCAACCCGTCGACCGCGGTCCCCGCAGCGATCAAGACATCCGATGTGGCTACGCCCAGTCGCTCGGCGCGGAGCCGGATCTGAGCCGGCGACTCCTCCCCGGCGAGGTAGAGCACCCGGTGACCGCCGGCGGCCATCTGGCCGGCCACCTGTAGGAGCAGCGTCGATTTCCCGACGCCCGGCTCGCCGGCCACGAGCGCGATCGACCCGGGAACGACGCCGCCACCCAACAATCGGTCGAGCTCGCCAAGCCCGCTAGATCGACGCGCCAAGTCGGTCGCTGCAACGTCAGCCAAAGACTGCACGTCGGGCACGGGGCTAACGGTGGCTTCGCCGCGCTCGACGACCTCTTCGACGAGCGTGTTCCATGCCTCGCACACGGTGCAACGCCCACCCCATCGAGGAGCGGTCGCGCCACAGGCTGTGCAGGTGAACCGTGTCCGGCTACGCGCCGCCGTCAAGGGGTGGAGTGGAAGGGGTCGAGGTTCTCGAACCGCATGTACTCGCTCAAGAACACGAGCTCCACCGACCCTGTCGGTCCGTTGCGGTTCTTGCCCACGATCACTTCCGCGATTCCCTGCTTCTCGGTGTCGGGATGGTAGTACTCGTCGCGGTAGAGGAAGATCACCACGTCAGCATCTTGCTCCAGCGACCCGCTCTCTCTGAGGTCCGCCAATCGCGGTCGCTGGTCCGCACGATGTTCGGGCCCACGCGAAAGCTGCGACAGCGCGACCACCGGGATGTTGAGCTCCTTGGACAGCGCCTTGAGGGATCGGCTGATCTCGGTGATCTCCTGCTGGCGACTCTCGGCACGTGTCCCGCTCTCCATGAGCTGGAGGTAGTCGACGATCACCATTCCGATGTCGCGCTGCTGCTTGAGGCGTCTCGCCTTGGCCCGCATCTCGAGAACGTTCAGCAAGCCGCTGTCGTCGATGTAGATCGCCGCGCGCCGCAACCGTTCGCAGGCGTCAGCGACGTTCTTCCACTGCTCGCTGGACGCCTGACCGGTGCGCAACGTCTTGAGCGACACGCTCCCCTCGGTGCTAATCAGCCGCTGAACGAGCTGCTCCATCGACATCTCGAGGCTGAAGACCGCGACCGGGAGGTCTTCCACGATCGCCGCGTGGGCTGCGATGTTCAGCGCAAGGCTTGTCTTTCCCATCGAGGGACGGCCAGCCACGATGATCAGATCGCTGAGTTGGAAACCGGCCGTGAACTCGTCGAGATCCCGGAAACCGGTCGCCACTCCGGTGATCGCTTCCTTTTGCGACGACAGCGATTCGAGTTGCATCAGCGCCCCTTGGAGGAGCTGCCCGATGCCGGTGAACGACTTCTTGAAACGGTGCTCCGACAGCCGGAAGATCCGCTCTTCCGCGCGGTTCAAAAGTTGGTCGGAGCGGTCAGTAGAGCGATACGCCTCCGTAGCGATGTCGGTGCCCGCCAGAATCAGCCGCCGCTTGATCGCGGAGTCCAGCACCAATCGTGCGTGATAATCCATATTGGCGGCGGTCGGCACGATCTCGACAATGCGCGCCAGGTATTCTTCGCCGCCGGCCTCTTCGAGCGCTCCCACCCGATTGAGCTCCTCACGCACCGCGAGCGCGTCCGGCGCGTGGCCCTGATCGCGAAGGTCATTGATGGCGGCAAAGATCCGCCGGTGAGCAGGATGGTAGAAGTCTTCCTGGTCGAGGAGCTCCATCGCTCGATCGGCGGCGGTCTCTTCGAGCAACATCCCGCCGAGAACCGAGATCTCGGCTTCGTCGCTGTGTGGCGGAACCCGCTCGACCCCAGTCGGCATCACAATCGAGGAGGGCATCGTGGCCACGCCGTCGGTCATTGCGAAGCCCGCCTCTGCAGCTCCTCGTCGTACACCTTTCTGGCCAACTGAACATCCTCCCACGTCGGGCGCTTGAGGTTGGGGTTTCGGAGCAGCGCCGCCGGATGATACGTCGCCACCAACGGCACGCCCCTATACTCGAACACGCGACCGCGGAGCGAGGCCATCGAGCCGTCGACACCTAGCAGTGTACGCGCAGCGTGACGACCGAGCGCGAGGATCACAGCCGGGTCGATGATCTCGATCTGTCGCTCGAGGTACGGCTCACAGGCAGCGATCTGATCCGGGGTCGGGTCGGCGTTTTTTGGTGGCCGGCTCTTCAAGATATTGGTGATAAACACTTCGTCACGCCCGAAACCGATCGCCGCCAGGATCTTCGTCAACAGCTGGCCCGCTTTCCCGACGAACGCCTCACCCTGTTGATCCTCGTAGTAGCCCGGCGCTTCCCCGACGATCATAAAACCGGTGTCCGGTGTGCCGCTACCAAAGACGCCTTGGGTTCGGCTCTTGTGGAGCTCACATTTAGTGCAGTCGAGCACTTCCTGCCGCAGCGCATCCCATCCGACGGCGTCAAAACCGGTCTCGTCCGGGACGGTGGTGGCGGTTGAGCTTACCGTCTCCTCGGCCACTTCGTCTGTCCGATACAAGAAACGCTCGCCGAGAGCTCGGGCTCTCGCCAACCGAGCGACTCCCTCGCCACTCGCACGTCGGGCGCTCACCTCTCGGCCGTTGTCAATGCACTCTGTTGATCGAGAACGTGGTTGACGAGCCGCTCGGCAAGCTCGCGTTTCGACATCAACTCGAAATCGGTGATCGCTCCGTCGCGACCCAACAACGCCACCCGGTTCGTGGTGTGGCCGAATCCGGCGCCTTCTTCGAGTGGGTTATTCACGACGACGTAATCGCAACCCTTCGATTCGAGTTTCGACCGGGCGCGCCCGAGTATGTCATCGGTCTCGACCGCAAAACCGACCAGCACCGTCGTCGGATCGCGATCGGCGGCAGCGCGGGCCAAGATATCCTCGGTGCGGGTCAGCTGTAACACCCCGTCCCACTCGTCCTTCTTGAGCTTGTGCTCTGCACTCTCGGGCGACCAGTCGTTCACCGCCGCGGCCATCCAAAGCTGTGCCGCGCCAGGCAACGCTGCGCGGACCGCTTCGCTCATCTCGGCGACCGTTCGCACCGCGACTGTCCGAACGAAAGGCGGTGGTGGCACCTCGGTCGGACCGTGAATCAGCGTGACGTCGGCTCCCTGGAGCCACGCCGCTCTGGCGAGCGCGAACCCCATCCGCCCGCTGGCGCGATTGGTCAACGTTCGCGCCGGGTCAACGTCCTCCTCGGTGCGGCCGGCAGTCACAACGACGCGATGGCCTTCCAAACGTGTCGTTCCGTTGACGACCCGATCGAGCGCCGCCACGATCGACCTGTTGCCTGGCCACCGACCGATCCCCTCCTCACCACACGCCAACGGCCCCTCGTCCGGGGTGACGATCCAATACCCGCGTTCGCGCAACACGGCGCGGTTGGCAACCACCGCTGGGTGGGCGTACATCGTCGCGTTCATGGTCGGCACAAGCACCACCGGGGTCTTTCGCGGATCGACCGCTAGCAGCGTCGTCGTCAACAGGTCGTCGCCGATCCCCGCCGCGGCCTTGCCGAGCAGACTAGCGGTAGCCGGGGCCACAACAAGCGCATCGATGCCGCGGGCGAAGTCGAGGTGCGGAAACTGAGAGTAGTCACCCTCCTCGTCGTGGGACCATCCTTCCCACAGCGAGGTTCCGACATGCTCGCCGCTCAATGCCTCGAACAGCGCGGGCCGTACGAGCTCGGCCGCCGAAGCACTCTCGACGACGCGAACCCGCGCGCCAGCCCGCTGCAGATCGCGCATGAGGTCGACCGCCTTGTAGCAGGCGATGCCGGACGTCACCCCGAGTGTGATAACCCGGCCAGCGAATGGTTGAGGCTCGACTACGGCGCCCTCTTATCCACGACTGCGTAGTCGATCTCACCGGCAACGAGATCTTCTAGAGCGCGCGTCGTGTACTTGCTCTTCCACTCCTTACCACCTTCCTTGGGCAGCTCGTTGAGCTTGCGCGCATAGGCGGCAGCGACCATGATCGACTCGTACTTGTTGTCGCCCGAGGTCGCGGCGGCGATCTCACCTGCTGTGTAAACCTGCATCAATTCCCTCCTGATCCGCAGATCGCTTCCACTCGTCCTCGATCGGGAAAGCGGCTATCGATCCATTCTTGAAGGCTATCACGCCGAGCGCGTCGATGCTCCTCGGCGCGGATGATACTAGCGAACACTTCAACCGTTCTCTTCACCTCGTGATTGACGATCACGTACCGATAATCAGCCACGCAATCGATCTCGTTTAGCGCCTCGTCGACCCGTGCCTGGATAGCCTCGGGCGACTCCGTGCCACGACCCTGAAGGCGCTCTTTCAGCGTCGCATGCGACGGTGGCAGTAAAAACACGGTTACCGCGTCGGGGTACTCACGCATGAGCTGCGCACCACCCTGAACATCGACGTCGAGCAACACATGAAAGCCGTCCGCCAGCGTAGCCGCGATCTCCGATCTGGGCGTACCATAGTGGTGGCCGTGCACCAACGCCCACTCGGCCAACTCGTCCGCGTCTCTGGCACGCTCGAACTCGGCCGCGTCAACGAAACGGTAGTCCCCCTCGTCTACCTCGCCCTCACGCCGGGGGCGGGTCGTCAGCGAGACCGAGAATCGCAGCCTCAGGTCCAGCTTCAAGATCTCGTTCGCGACGGTGGTTTTGCCAGCTCCACTTGGCGCCGACAAGATGATCGGAAACGGTCGCGTCGTGGCCTCCACGCTCACTCGACGTTCTCGGCTTGCTCGCGGAGCTTTTCCATCTCGGACTTAATCTCGATCGCCGCCTGCTGCATCTCGGCATCATTCGCTTTGGCCGCCACGGTATTCGCCTCGCGGTTCATCTCCTGAATCAGGAATGTGAGCTTGCGGCCGACGGCTCCGCCGTTGGCGGCTGCCAACTCTGATCCAAACTGCTCGATGTGGGTTCGCATGCGCATCAGCTCCTCACTGATATCAAGCCGATCCGCGATTAGGACGATCTCCTGTGCCACTCGATGATCGAGTTCCTCCGCCAGCTCGGGTACCAGAGCCTGCACTTTGTCGCGCAATCGATGCCGCTCACGTTGCTCGCGCTCCGGCGCCCGTTCCTGAAGTACCTGGCGCCACCGTTCGATCGTCTCCAAGCGGCTCTGAAACTCTCGCTCCAGCGCCTCCCCTTCCACGCTGCGGCTCGTCACCAGCTCGTCCAACGCCACGCCCAGAGCCTGGCGAGCACCGTCCAAAAACGCCGCGTCGTCGAGCGCCCCGCCTGCCGAATGCCACTCTACGACCCCGGGCAGCGACAACAGCGTCTGAATGTTGACCCCACCTTCGACCCGGCTCCCGAGGTCCTGAGCGATCTCGAGCAACTGGTCGACCAGTTGCTGGTTCACGCGTGGTGCCTGCAAACCGCCTCCGCCAACCGGCTCGATCTCGACCTTGGCCGATAGATGACCCCGCTCACACCGCTCGGCGCATTGCGCCACCAGCGTGTTCTCGAGATGGCTAAACTCCCGCGGCAGTCGGAGCTTGGTGTTGAGAAAGCGGTGATTGACGGACTTTATCTCGGCGAGAAACTGGTAACCGTCCACCTGCGCCTCGCCGCGCCCGAACCCTGTCATGCTATGAATCACGAGACGCCTCCGGTGAATCTTTAAATTTATCGCTAGTTGCCTCGAGCAGCAACGATTGAGTACCCCCGATCAGACCTTCGATTCCCAATCGCCGGGGAGCAGGCTAGCGGCAGCCCCGACGCCCTGCTTGACCGCCAGAATCACGTCACGGCGACCGTCCCAGTGCTCGAGCACGACATCCTCATCGACGCGATTGAGGAGACTGTGCAGCGCCAGGAGTACCACCACGATGTCATCGAGTTGACCCAGCCCGGGCACGAAATCGGGGATCACATCGATCGGCGAAACCAAATACAAGATGGTACCGCCCAGGATGAGCTTGCTTCGTTTCGGAACCCGAGGGTCGGTCAACAATCGTTTGAGCAACAGAACAAAGTGCGGCAGGAGCAGCGCCAGCTCGACTAGGACTTGCTTGGCTTTGTGGCCAGCGTCATCCTCGTTCGATATCCGATACACTTGCTCAGGCACAGGCATTCTCCTCACCGGCTATCGAGTCGCTGCCGGAGCCCGAGTCGACCCCGGATCGGCGCAAAGCGTTGATGCGAGCGGCCGCCACTCCGGCGCCAAAGCCATTGTCGATGTTGACGACCGTAATCCCCGGAGCGCAGCTGCTCAACATCGCCAACAGCGCGGTCAGCCCACCGAACGAGGCGCCATAACCGACGCTGGTTGGAACGGCGATGACCGGGGCGGGAGTCAGACCGCCGATGACCGACGGCAGCGCGCCCTCCATGCCAGCCACGACCACCACCACACCTGCTTCCGCCACCGTTTCGCGGTGGGCCAGCGTGCGGTGGATGCCGGCTACACCAACGTCGGCCACCCGCACGACCGGTTCACCGTGCAGGCGCACTGTCTCGATCGCCTCTTCCGCCACCGGGAGATCGCTGGTTCCCGCGGTCATTACCACCACTGGGCGACCCGATGCGGGTGGCAGTGCTCCCGCGCTGACGGTGCGTGCCAGCGGGTTGTGCCGCGCGCCAGGTACTGCAGCTCGGATCGCCGCGGCATGTTCGTCGTCGGCTCGCGTCGCCAACAAAAGTCCCGATCGATCCCAGATCCGCGCCGCGATGGCACCGGCCTGCGCTGCGGTCTTGCCGGCGCAGAAGATCACCTCCGGAAACCCGGTCCGAGATGCCCGGTGATGATCGATGGTGGCGAACGGAAGCGTCTCGAGCGGCGAAACGGCCTGTAGGTCCCGGTGCGCGTCCTCGACCGCCAGATGACCGTCCCGAACCGCTCGAAGTATCGTGCGCAACGAGTCTTGCATCATTAGGTTCAAGTCTATCGTTCGCTGTCATCACGTACCACCGAAGTGCCGGAGCCTCGCGCTGGCCTGGGATCCACCACCACGACAACTCAGTCTCGTCGACGACGAGGTTCACGTGTGGCGGATCGAGCTCGATCTGTCACCGTCGTCGTTGGCACGGGCCTACGCCGTGCTGTCGACCGACGAGCGCCGGCGCGCAGCCCGTTACCGATTGCTGGGTCGTCGACATCGCTTCGTCTCCGCGCGAGCAGCGCTGCGCGCGATCCTCGCCGGCTATGTCGGCCAGTCACCAGCCACGGTGCGCTTGGGTCTGCACCCGTCCGGTCGCCCATTTCTCCACTCTCGCGGAGAAGACTCGATCGACTTCAACCTGGCGCACTCCGGTCACGTGGCACTGGTCGCGGTGGCACGTGGCCGCTCGGTGGGCGTCGATATCGAGCAGCTGAGGCGCGGTTTCCCTTACGAGCGCATCGCCGAGCGATTCTTCGCCGACCGCGAGGTCGCAGCACTGAGAGAGGTCCCGGTTGCGGTCCGACCGGCCGCCTTCTTCGCGTGCTGGACACGAAAGGAAGCGTACCTCAAGGCCAGCGATCGCGAACTCGGGATGGGCTTACCGGCGGCGCTTTCTCGTTTCTCGGTCGTGTCGCAGCCAGGTCGGTCGATCTCGATCCTGTCGGTTCCCGGTGGCCCCAACGAGACGACCCGCTGGTCGCTGATCGATCTCAACGTCGGGGTGGGGTTCGCCGGCGCGTTGGCGATCGAAGGCCGTGCCACCGCACGCCTTTTCGATTGGGTCGCGCCTACCCAGTGATCATCCGATCTCAGCGATGACGTTGAACCGCGTCAACGTGGCTGCGTGGCTCGTGGCGGCTTGGGTGATCCCCACGACTGCGGTGGGCCAAGAGCACCGACCCGCTGAGCCGATACCGACCGACTCGATCCCGGCTGACGTCGCGCCACCCCCTCGGCCCCACCTGCCGATCTTGGCCGAGATCGTGACCGCCGACCACCCACCCCGCTGGCTCCCTTCGCTCAACGGTCTGTACGGCTTTTCGATTCTGCGCTACAACCGAGTGTCTGGCCTCGCGCCGGCGTGGGGGCTCACGCTCGAAGCGACCGACCCGCAGACCA
>DAOWHI010000192.1 GCA_030641505.1 Gemmatimonadota bacterium
AGCTGGGAGCGCCATGGCAACGGCTTTCGTCTCCACCCCTTCGGGCACCTCGGCCTCGACCGCGTTCTCCTTACCGCAGGTCAGTCCGATTACACACAGGGCGAGAATGACCGCTAGCCGATCACGCGACCGGTTCCACATCATGCGACGGTCTCCTTTCAACGCTCGTAAGGTATCTAAGGGGGGGACGGTGACCGGTAGCTTAGGAACGTGACCAGTGGCTGTCAATCGAGACGCGGGCCATTAAGGGAGGAGAACCTCGTTCGCCCCGGTCACCGACAGACCCGGCTCGGGTCCACCACCGATCACGAACAGGCGGCCGTCGACGACCGCCGCTCCGAGGCCGTGTCGCGCGGTGGGAAACGGTTCCATCGACAGCCACCGTCGCGACTCAGGGTTGTATGCTTCGTTGGCATCAAAGGTCGCCACGGTCGACTCTCCGCCCAGCACGTGGATGCGGCCAGCGTAGACAACCGAGGCGATCCCGCCGCGCGGTGTCGGCATTGACGGCAGCGTTTCCCACCGCAGCGAGCGCGTGTCGAAGGCCTCGAGAACGCTCAGGTTGCTGGCCAGGCTGCCGACCCGCCCCCCGGCTACATACACGATTCCACCAAGGGCCGACGCGGTCAGGTGCTCGCGCGGGGTCGGGAGCGGTGGCATCGGCTCCCAGCGACCGAGGTCGGGGTCGTACCGCTCGACGTTGCGGACCGCAGTCTCGTCGCTGGCCCGGCCACCGATCGCATAGACCACGTCACCGACCGCGGTGGCAGCCAGCGCGCCGCGCGCTCGGGGTAAGGGCTCGGCCTGCCGCCACACCTCTTCGCCAGGAGTCAGCACGTAGACGCTCGCCACCGGCTGGAACGAGATGCCACGGTGCCCACCGACCGCGTACAGTCGTCCGCCGGCTGCAGTCACCGCCACGTGATGCAGCGGCTCGGGCAACGCCGGCCCGGCAGACCACACGTCGCTCGTCGGGTCGTAGACGTCGACTTGTGCCGATACCTCACGGTCCAGCGTGAGACCGCCGACGACGTAGATCCTCCCCGCCAACGCGGCCACACCGACCTCGGTCCTGGGGAGCGGCAACGGCGCCATCGACAGCCAGCCGGTGGTCGGCACCTCGACCTTGGGGGGAGGCGAGCTACATCCTAGGGCGGCGATCGCTGCAACCGGAGCGATCCGGGTAGCCAGCCAGGGCGCCATCTGAGGAACCTTCATGGGTTTAACGTAACCCGGTCGGCTGTCCGTGACAGGCATCGGGGGGTGAAACTCGGGGCCGACCGCCGACGTAGGGAGTACTGGAGATCACCACTTTATCAATCATGCGGAGGTACCGATGCGAAGCCTAGCCCTCGCGCCCCTCGTCGCGGTCGTGTCGATCGCCGGGTGCGGCATCTCGGTGAACTGGGACGGCCCCACGGTCGCCGGTTCCGGAAACGTGACTAGCGAAAACCGTGCGCTGGCCCGTTTTGACCGTGTCGAAGTCGGCGGTGACTTCGATGTCGAAATCAACGTTGGTGAGCCACAATCGCTCACGTTGACCGGTGACGACAACCTGCTTTCGCTGGTAGAGACCGACGTTCGCGGACGCGAGCTCGAGATCGATTTCGACGGATCCTATCGCTCACGAAACGACATCAAGATCGCGATTACCGTTTCCAGCCTATCGGCGATCCATTCGAGTGGCAGCTCCGATATCAACGTGACCGGCGTTCGCAGCGCAGCGTTTGACGCTGGCGTCTCCGGATCGAGCGACCTATCGGTCGAAGGCGACTTCGGGGATCTCGAGGCGAACGTCTCGGGGTCCGGCGAGATCACCATGGTCGGAACCGCCGACGAGATCGACGCCAAGGTCTCGGGCTCGGGCGAGCTCGACTTGTTCAGCGTCCCGGCGCGTACGGCGACGGTCGTCGTCACCGGCAGCGGTGAAGTCGGATTGGATGTAACGGAAAGTCTGAGCGCCACCGTCACCGGCAGCGGTGACGTTCACTACACCGGCGACCCCAGCGTCAGCTCGCGCATCACCGGGTCGGGGTCGGTGCACGGGACGTAGAAGCTCTGCTGGTCGTACACGGCTTATGTGAAGCCTAAAGGGTGGAGAGGGCGCGTAGGTGGTTGACGGTTTCTGAAACCCGCCCAACCGCAAAATCGATCTCCTCCTCGGTCGTCCACCGCCCCAACCCAAAGCGGATCGTACCGCGACCGTCATCCTCTTCCCGACCGAGCGCTTTGATGACGTGGGATGTGCCAGCGGTCTCCGATTTGCACGCTGAGCCGCTCGAAACAGCGACGTCATCCAGCGAAAGCAGCAGCGCTTCACCGTCTACGTACGGGATCGAAACGCTCAGGTTGTTGGGCAGCCGGTGCTCGTGATCACCGTTCACGACGAGCCCCTCGATCTCTTCGATGAGCTGGCTCTCCAATCGGTCACGGAGCGCCGCGACTCGTCGGCTTTCTTCTTCGCGCTCTTGAACCGCCAGCTCGAAAGCGGTCGCCAAACCAACGATCCCGGGCACGTTGTGCGTCCCGGATCGAACCCCACGCTCGTGTCCACCACCGATGATGCACGGCTTGAGCTTGACGCGCCGCGGGCTCTCGCGACGGTAGAGCGCACCGATGCCTTTGGGCCCATAGAACTTGTGCGCGGATAGCGAAAGCATGTCGACATCCAGATCGTTGACGTTGACTGGTACCTTGCCAATCGCTTGTACCGCGTCGGTGTGGACCCACGCACCGACTTCGTGTGCGCGACGTGCGACTTCAGCGATCGGGTGAATGTTGCCGATCTCATTGCTGGCGAACATCAGCGTGACCAGAATCGTGTTCTCGGTAAGCGACGCTGATAGCACGTCCAGATCGATCCGGCCACGCTCGTCCACCGGCAGCATCGTGACCTCAAAACCCTCGTCCTCCAGCCGCTCGAGCGGGCAGATCACTGACTTGTGCTCGGTCACGCAGCTCACGACGTGATTCCCGTCGCCGGCCTCTCGCCTGGCACACGCCGCACCGGTCACCGCCAAGTTGTTCGACTCGGTCGCACCACCGGTAAAAATGATCTCGGACGCCTGCGCACCGAGCAAACCGGCGATTCTCCGCCGCGCATCCTCGACCAACTCCTCCGCGACGCGACCAAAGACGTGACCACGACTGGACGAGTTGCCAAAGGTCTCGGTAAAACAAGGCAGCATCGCTTCTACGACCCGCGGATCGCACGGCGTAGTGGAGTGATAATCGAGGTAGACGGGGCGCTTCACGCTAGTCATTCGCTTGCAAGAAAAGGACCTTCTCCCGCTGTGACTCGAGCAGCCGCTGAAGAAGCCGCTCCTCCGAGGCGTGGAGTGATGCGCGGGCGGCATCCAGCGCAAACTCGGCGGCTTCGAGTGTCGAGGTCGTAGCGGCTTTCGCCAGTTGAGCTTCGATATCGCGGTACAGTGGACCCATGGCGTCCGCCTCGGCCCAGACCCGTGGAAAAGATAGCCGATGGATCGGCGTGACGCCGTGCTTTCTCAGGGCCCGAATGTGCTCCGGGGTCATGTATCCCTTGTGACGTGCGAACCCGTACTCCGGCCAGCGCCGATCGGCCTCGACGAGCAGCCGGTCACGGGCCACCTTGGCGATGATCGAGGCCGCGGCGATCGATCGCACCCGCCCGTCACCGCCGACGATCGCCCGATGTGGCACGGGAAACGACCGCGGTGGCCGTCCGTCCAGGAGCGCCAGGTCGATTGGCCGATCGAGCTGCTCGAGCGCCAGTCGCATCGCCATCAGGCTCGCTTGATAGATGTTGATCCGATCGATCATCCGCTCGCTGACGGCGCCGACACCCACCGCCGTCGCATCGGCTCGGATCGCGCGGTCGAGTCGCTCCCGCCGGCCCGGGTTGAGTCGCTTGGAGTCATCGAGGCCGTCGGCGATCCAGCCCGCCGGTAGCACCACCGCGGCAGCCACCACCGGTCCCGCGATCGGGGACACGCCGACCTCGTCGACTCCAGCGACTACCTGCCGGTCACCGGCCAACTCGCGCTCCGTGTCGAGCAGGTTCTTGAGCCGCTGTCTCTCGCGCTCACGCGCCCGAACGATCGCCAAGTAGCGCCGGCCGAGCGCTTGGACCCCCGCCCGAGGGTCGTCGAGCAGATAGCTAACCGTGCACCGTCCGACCGTGCGCCGGTGAGATAAAGTGACGGAGATTTCGGTTATGGAGAGTTGAGAGAGCCGGTCCTCGAGGCCTGTCAGCGTCGGAGCCGGCTGCGCGCTAGCGGCGGCGCCGCTCGCGGATGCGGGCGGCCTTCCCGGACAGCTCGCGCAAGTAGTACAGCTTGGCCCGGCGGACACGCCCTTCGCGAATGACGCGAATCTCGGTCACCACCGGTGAGTTGAGCGGAAAGATGCGCTCGACACCGACCCCGTTTGACACCTTGCGGACGGTAAACGTCTCGCTCGGTCCGCCGCCTTTGCGACGGATCACCACACCCTCGAACGCCTGGAGGCGCTCCTTCTGACCCTCACGGACGCGGACGTTCACCCGCACCGTGTCGCCCGGTCGAAAGTCGGGTATGTCTTCGCGCTTTGGGTCTAGTCCGATATCGAGATCCCTCATCCTCAAAGTATACCGCTCAACGGTTTGATAGTCACCCAGTTTCTGTCTGTTCGGTCGTGTCATCGCCGGCTTCGCGGCCGGCCCGCTCCACCAGATCGGGGCGCCGCTCGCGGGTGATCCGTTCGGCTGCTTGATGCCGCCAACTCGCCACCGCTGCGTGATCCCCCGATCGCAGCACCTCCGGCACCTCGAGCCCGCGGAACACCGCGGGTCGCGTATACGACGGTGGCCCCAGCGCCCACTCGTCATGAAAGGAATCCCCCTGCGCGCTATCGAAATCGCCGAGGACACCGGGCAACAACCGGACCACGGCATCGATCACCGCTAGCACCGCGATCTCACCGCCCGACAGAACGAAGTCACCCAGCGAGATCTCGTCAGTCACCAGCTTCTCGCGAACCCGCTCGTCGACATCCTTATAGTGTCCGCACAGGAGCGTCAGCTCCGGCTTGACCGCCAGCTCGACCGCCACCCGATGCGTGAACACCCTACCCCGAGCCGACAGCAGAATGAACGGGTCGGGCTCCTCGAGGGAGTCGTACGCGCGGAAAACAGGCTCGGGCTTCAACACCATGCCGCCACCGCCACCGTACGGGTAGTCATCGACCTGTTCGCCCTCAGACACGAACTCGCGCAAATCGATCACGTCGTACGAGAAGAGTCCCTACGAGCGCGCGCGAACGATCAACGACAGACTGACCGGCTAAGAGAAGAAGACGGGAAACAAAATCAGAATGTTGAAAAGCACGGTGACCGCTCCT
>DAOWHI010000176.1 GCA_030641505.1 Gemmatimonadota bacterium
CAATTGCGAAAAACGGGGCCCGGCTCGGTTTGGCGGTAGCTCAAGTTGGCCCACGCGGACACGTCGTCGGCTCGTCCCAACCGGCCGGCGTCGTTGATCTCGAACCCCGGTGAATCCATCCAAATACCGTGCGACCAGCGCAAGCGACCCGACCGCTTGCCACCGCGAAAGGCCGCACTCCAGCCGCTGAGGGATGTACGGGTCGGATCCAACTCTACGTGGTCCTGGTCGGGGCGCTGGAAGTAGTGCGTGCTCGCCTCTTGTAGTCCCAGGATCGCCGCCTCGTCGCCCCGCACGTGGCTGAAGCCGGCATGGCCCAGCAGCTCGTACCAGCCGTCTTCGAACCGCTTGTTGAAGTCGACGCCGCCCGTATACGCGGCGCTGACCAGCTCGGCAGCCAGCGGATGCCCTTCCGCGATGCTGCGGTTGACGGCCGTCAGCGTCGCTCCGACCGTCGATGCGTTCGGGCCGAACTGCTGCTGGAGTCGGGCGATCGCGTAGTTGGTCAACGGTTCGACATCGATCTCGTGCGTTTCGTTGCTGGCGAGGTCGAATGTCTGCGCCTTCTCATCGTCGGTGATCGCGGCCATAGCGCCGATCGTCAAGCCGGAGGGCAGCTGTCCGGTCAGCTTTGCCGCGCCGAGGATCGTCGTTGCCGGGGGTACGGCGACGAAGTCGGCCTCTGCCTCCCGATGAGGTGGTGCGCCGATGCGCCGCGAGTAGTAGTAGTCGGGACCGACCCCAGCCAAGGCTTGCTGGCCCTGGGTAAAGAAGGGTCGCTGCTCATCGAAGAACGTCTCGAACGCCGACAGGTTGACCTCGGCCGGGTCGGCTTCGACCTGGCCGAAGTCGGGGTTCACGGTGGCGTCGAGGGTCAGGTTCGACCCCAGCCCCATCCGGAAGTCGAGACCCGCCCGCGCTTCCATCGAGCTGCCATCGTTGAACGGGTCGTCGGGATCGACCAGGCCATCGGACATCAAGCGTGTTTCGCTCGCCACGTACGGCATCAGCTCGATGCGCGACGATGACGGGATTTGCTCGATCCCTTCGAGCTCACCAAAGCGGGACGCCCAGCCGGTTTCCTGCCGTGGCACCACGACCCAAAACACATCCTCGTTTCGGGTCGGGATAAAACGATTGACGTTGATCCCCCACCGCTGATTCTCGCCGTCGCTGAAGCGAAGCTGAGAGAAGGGGATCCGCATCTCTGCCGTCCACCCTTCCGCATCGATCGTTGTGCGCGCCTGCCACACGGGGTTGAACGTCTGGTCCCGGTTGAACTCGTTGTCCTCCGGGTGGTACCAGTCGAGTCGCACGCCTGCCGCGGTGACCGCGAAGCTGTAGGCCGTGCGGCGATCGCCATAGGTGTCGAGCGAGACCACCAGCCGTTCGGCGTTGCCGCCGTCATCCCGCCGGGTCAGGAGCGCCGCGATCTCGTCTGGGTCATCGCTGTACATACGCGCACCGATGTAGAGCGCCTGATCGTCGTATAGCACCGCCACTTCGGTGCGCAGCGTCGGCTCGGCGCCTTGATCGGGCTCCTTCTGCATGAAATCAGAAACCCAGTGCGCGCCCTGCCACATCGACTCCGTCAAAGTGCCGTCGATTCTGGGCGAGCTCTCGGCCCGCTTGGCCTTCATGCTCTTGGGTATGTCATCAGGATCCGGATCGGGGTCAGAGCCCTGGCCGCGGTACTCGACCGGAGAGGACCCGGCCAACGTGTCGCCGACCCCGACCGTAGCTCCGTTTGCGGAGGTCGCGTAGAACACTGCGAGCGTCAGAAGCACTGGAAAGATGAAGACCCGACTCATCATGTCGACCAGCATACCCGAGTCCTGGTCGCTGCAGGTTGGCGCCTGGTGAGGGTTATGTCCGGGAATTGTCAGGATGGGGGCCTGCAAGACCTCGCTGGCGCGCCGCTCGACCCGTGACAATGAAGCGTGTAGTATCAGGCTGCTTCCGAGTGGGACCGGCCGCTCTTTTTACAAAACCAAGGAGGTTTGCAATGGCGCGGAAAACCGCGTGGGTCGTCTTTGCGCTCGTAGTGTTGGTCAGCTTGATCGGGACACCCGCCGTGTTCGCCCAGGACGACGACGGGCCGAGCAACCGGATCATGACGGTTACCACATTCAAGGTGCCGTTCCCGGATCGCGGCACCGTTTTCCCGTGGATGGAGCAGTATTTCCACCCCGGCGGCCAGCTCAATCCCAACGTGATCAACTATCGCTGGATGGTCCACAACTGGGGATCCAATGCGGCGGCTGTCGTGATCGCGGCTGAGTATGCTGAATGGGCGGACATCCAGGCAGATTGTGGGCAACCGTGCGATGATTGGCAGGAGGCGAATCAGCCACCCGATGAGGGCACGCCGGAGCGCGAGGAGTACGACAAGGCGCAGGCGCTGTTCAACAAGTACTACGCCCACCATTCGGACGAGATCTATGTCTCGTTGATGGAAGAGGCGAAGAGCGAAGGGCGCGTCGTGGGCACCGTCGGTCGTGGCGAGGATGACGACGACGACGACGGGATGTAGCACGCTTCACTGAGCACAAGCTAGAAATGGCGGTCCTGGGGGGTGATTTCTCGGGGCCGCCTGTTTTTTATGTCTGCACTTGCCAGTCGTTATAAAGGGTGACAGAACGACGAGAGGCTGGTTGACGAATTCACAGACTATCAGAGAGGCAGACATGAGACACCAAATCCGAAACGCTTGGACCGAGACCGCAGAATGGATCCTGGTGGGATCGTGCGTGTTGCTTCCGTTCATCCTGCTGGGTCCGATCGTTGGGCTGCTCTATCCGGCGACCGTCGGTTGAGCGAGACGTCGAGCGCACTGGGCTATGCTGCGCAAGACCGTGTAGAGGAGTGGGTCGGGCGGTACGGACCAGAGCTTCGGCGACATCTCGGACGAATGACAGGCGACACCGATGACGCAGAAGACATCCTGCAGCAGGTCTGGATTTCAGCGGTGCAAAAGCCGCCTGCCGAAGGGCCGGGATCGAACGTGCGGGCGTGGCTCTATCGAGTGGCGACGAACGCCGCCCTCGGCAGGCTCGCCCGCAAAAGATTTTCTCGACAACCGGCGCAAGGGATCGTTTCTGTTGGGGGCGCTTCCGATCCGGA
>DAOWHI010000284.1 GCA_030641505.1 Gemmatimonadota bacterium
CCCGCACAAACGTGACGCATTCGTATCCGCACTGTTGGCGCTGCGAGAACCCGGTCATCTTCCGTGCTACCGTGCAGTGGTTCCTGGCGATTGACCACGATCAGCTGCGGCAGCGCGCGCTGAAGGCGATCGACGACACGGATTGGATCCCGTCGTCGACGATCAACCGGATTCGGACGATGGTCGAGCAGCGACCCGACTGGTGTCTATCGAGACAGCGTGCGTGGGGGGTCGGAATTCCTGCAGTCTACTGCGAAGCGTGTGACGAGCCGCTCTTCGATGCCGCGTTCGTGCGCCATGTGGCTCGGCTCGTTCGCCGGGAGGGTGCCGACTTCTGGTTTACGACGCCGATCGAGGCGATCGTGCCCGAAGGCGCGAGCTGCGAGCATTGCGGACCGACGGCGACGAGTTTCCGGCGCGAGGTCGAGATCCTCGATGTGTGGTTCGACTCGGGGTCGTCCCAGCGTGCGGTGCTCGAGCGCCGCGAGGATCTGGCGTGGCCGGCCGACTTGTACAAGGAAGGCCCCGATCAACACCGTGGCTGGTTCAACTCGTCGCTCACTTTGGCGGTCGCTACGCGTGGTGCGGCGCCCTACCGAACGGTGCTCACTCACGGCTGGATGGTCGATGCCCAGGGTCGCGCCATGCACAAGTCGCGCGGCAACGTGATCGGACCCGAGCAAATCATCGAAAAGCGCGGCGCGGACATCCTTCGGCTCTGGACGGGAGCCAATGACTTCACCCGCGACGGTCGGTTCTCGTGGGACGCGATCGATCAAGTATCGGAAGCTTATCGGCGGATCCGAAACACGTTCCGGTTCCTGCTGGGGAACCTGGCTGACTTCGATCCCGACAGCGATGCAGTATCGCTGGAGAAGCTCATGGATTTCGATCGCTGGGCGATCGGCGATCTCGAACGGCTGGCGGCCGAGGTGCGTGAGGCGTACGAACGGTACGAGTTCCACGCCGTCTATCAGCTGCTGGTGAACTACTGCAGCGTCAACCTTTCGGCGATCTACCTGGATGGGATCAAGGTGCGGCTCTACATCCAACCGGCCGGTGCCATCGAGCGCAGGAGCGCACAGACGGTGCTGTACGCCATACTGGACACGCTGGTTCGCCTCGCGGCCCCGGTTTTGCCTTTCACCACCGACGAGGTGTGGGGCGTGTTCGGGGCGGATGAGGATGACAGCGTCCACCTGGAGGAGTTTTGTCCCGTCCAGCCGGAACGCATCGATGCGGCACTCGAACGCGACTGGAGTACGATCCTGCGGGCTCGGCAAGTTGTCACCCGGGAACTCGAGGGACTGCGTGAAAGCAAGGTCATCGGCTCGTCGCTCGGCGCCCAAGTCGAAGTCGCGGCCGAGAATCCAGCCGACGGGGTGATCCTCGAGCGACACGCCGCCGTGCTCGAGGAAGCATTTATCGTATCCGCTGTCCACGTTCGGCCGGCGGCAGTGATGTCGGGCGTTGCGCCATCCGAAGAAGGGTTTCGGGTCGTGGTCGAGCCGGCGGCGGGCGACAAGTGCGACCGGTGCTGGCGCTATCGAGAAGATATCGGGCATTCCCCGGAGCATCCGGGGCTTTGCGCCGAGTGCACCACCATTTTATCGTCATAGAGGGAGGATGATGTGGATAAAGACAAGCTGAATCGTATCGAACAGCGGCTCCTCGAGGAGCGGGAGCAGGTCCTCAAGGAGCTCGGTTTTTTCGATGAGAACTATCACGAGACCACCAGGGCTGCGTCGGGAGACCTGAGCGCCTACTCGTTCCATATGGCCGATCAGGGCACTGACGCGATGGAAAGGGAAAAGGCGTTTCTTTTCGCGTCCAAGGAGGGTCGGCAGCTGTACCGTATAGATGATGCTCTACGTCGTCTGTACCGCGAGCCAGCCGGTTTCGACCGCTGCATCTTGTGTGGCGAGAGCATCCATTGGGAGCGGTTGGAGGCCCTGCCGTATGCCACGCAGTGTATCGAGTGTCAGGAACGCGAAGAGAACGGAAGGAACGCCTGAGACGGACGTACCTGCTCGTTCCGCTTGCCGTTCTTCTACTCGACCAACTGACCAAAGTCTGGGTCCGGGCCGAGCTGACGCTGAACCAGCCGGTCCGCGTGGTTGGCGACAACGTGCGGCTGCTCTACATACAAAACGAAGGTGCCGCGTTCGGCCTATCGGTCGGACAGTACTCTTCGGTGGTGTTTTTGGTGCTCGCCAGCTTGGCGTCGCTGTTGGTCCTCTATCTGCTGCTCACTTCGCCGAAGGGCGATCGCATGCAGCAGCTGGCGCTGGGCTTGATCCTGGGCGGCGCGCTGGGGAACATCGTCGATCGAGTGCGCTTCGAGCGCGTTGTGGATTTCATCCAGGTTGGAGTGGCGGGGCACTATTGGCCGATCTTTAATGTGGCCGACAGCGCGGTCACCGTTGGTGCGGCATTGCTGGCCTACACCTATTTGCGACGGAGCCACGCAAGGGCCGAGTAGGGTCGCGCTATCTTCTCTGCCGATTTGTCGACTCAGAATAGATCAACCGGACGCCGGCACCAGGTAACGCTCGATGCGGCTGCGCCAAGGATCGACCGAGCGCTCGCCGAGCTGTTGCCGCTCTCCCGAACGCAGATCCGGGCGCTCATCGATAGTGGGCACGTGGAGATCGACGGGGTGTTGGTTCGGCGGGCGAGCCAAGAGGTGAGGGCCGGGTCGGTGGCGATCGTCGATGAGCCCCCCAAGCGGGCGCCGTCGCTCGCGCCCGAGTCGATCCCGCTCGATTGGGTGTACGAGGACGACGATTGCATGGTGGTCGACAAACCGGCCGGGCTGGTCGTCCACCCGGCTCCCGCACACCCGTCGGGCACGCTCGTGAACGCGCTACTCTATCATCGGCCGGAGGTGGTCGGCGTGGGGGGCGAGCGGAAGGCTGGGCTCGTCCACCGGCTCGACAAGGACACCTCCGGTTGTTTGTTGGTCGCCAAGAATGACGTC
>DAOWHI010000285.1 GCA_030641505.1 Gemmatimonadota bacterium
CAAGGAGACGGTCCAGAACATCCTGGCTTTCCGGTTCGGGAACACGTTGTTCGAACCGATTTGGAACCGGAACTACGTCGAGCAGGTCCAGATCACCGCGGCGGAAACGCTCGGTGTCGGTCATCGCGCCGGCTTCTACGATGGTACGGGCGCGCTGCGCGACATGATCGCCAATCACCTCTTGCAGCTGCTGACCTTGACTGCCATGGAGCCACCGGTAGCGTACGACGCCGATTCGGTGCGCGAGCAGAAGGTCCAGGTGTTGCGCTCGATGCCCCCGATGAGCGCCCACGAAATCATCCACCGGACCGCTCGCGGACAATACGGTCCCGGCACGATCCACGGCGAGCCGGTCCCCGGCTATCGGGAGGCCGAACGGGTGGCCGACGACTCTGTTACCGAGACGTTTGCGGCGGTCGAGTTTCGAATCGAGAACTGGCGCTGGGCCGGCGTCCCGTTCTACGTCCGAGCGGGCAAGCGACTGTGCCGCGACGTGACCGAGATCGCGGTGCAATTCAAATCGACGCCGCACACGCTGTTCGCGCGCACCGACGCGCGCGTGCCGCCAAACTCGATCACGATCCGGCTCAAGCCCGACGAGGAGATCGACATCACGTTCGCAGCGAAGGTGCCCGGTGAGGGGATGCAGACTTCACGGGTGCGAATGGAGTTCGACTACCAGCAGACGTTTGGCGTGGAGCTACCCGACGCCTATCGGACGTTGCTGCTCGACGCGATCGAAGGCGACGCCACGCTCTTCACCCGTGGCGACGAGGCCGAGGCCCAGTGGGGGCTGGTCACTCCGATCCTGGAGACCTGGGCACTGGCCGCGCCGCCCGAGTTTCCGAGCTACGATGCCGGCAGCGAAGGACCGCCCGACGCGGCAAGAATCCTGGCCGGCAACGGCCACGTGTGGCGCGGGCTCAAGGAAGCGGCCGGCGACTAGGCTTGGGTCGACGCGCGATCGTCACCCACCCCTCTCGAGAAACGCTGTTCGACGATGCAGCGGCGCAGATCGAGACCGCTATCGACAGCGCCTGCCGGGCCCGTGATCGCGCGTTCGTCGTGCTGACCGGCGGCTCGACGATCCCACCCGTGTACGAGCGATTGGCTCAATCGGTCGGCATCGATTGGAACCGCGCCGAGCTTTTCTGGAGTGACGAGCGGTGCGTGCCACCAGACCACCCGGACAGCAATTACGGCATGACGAAGGACGTTCTGTTGGAACCGGCGGGTGTCCCCGAAGCCAACATCCACCGGTTCGACGGCGAAGAGCCCGACCGTGAGCGCGCAGCTGCGGCCTACGCAGCCGAGATCGAAGCCGCGCTCGCAGAGGACGATCCGCGATTCGATCTAATCGTCCTGGGGATGGGCGGCGATGCACACGTCGCCTCGCTCTTCCCCGGTCATCCACTGATCGACGAGACAGAACGCTGGACCGGCGTGGTCTCCGCCGATGACTTCGACATACCGGAGCCGGTGATCGATCGACTGACGCTGACACCGCGCGCGCTCCATGCCACTCGTGAGGTGCTGCTCATCGTCACCGGCACCAAGAAGGCACCCGCCGTGCACGGCGCGTTGGGTACCGTGCGCGATCCTACACAGTGGCCGGCGCAACTCGTGGATGGTCCCGATTCCAGGGTCACATGGCTGTTGGACGCCGACGCCGCGGCCGAGATCGAGGGCGAGCTCTAGCGGCTAGAGATCATCGAGTGGCACGGGTACGGGCAGCGCCTCCAGCTCTGCGTCGATGGACGGAGTCATCGGTGCTGGACTGCCTCGCCCCCCGGCCGAGATAAAGATCTCCTGCGCGGCACGGCGCTCTTCCGCCTTGCCGACTGCGCGGAGCACGTACGTACCGTCCGGTTGGCACTCCCAAGCCGAGCAGTTGTCTTCCGCATAGACGTTCAGGATTCTGTCGAGACGGTCCTTCACGCTGTCATCGAGCACTGGCATGATCGTCTCTACCCGATTGGTGAGGTTGCGGTGCATCCAATCCGCCGAGCCGATAAAGAGCTCGGGCTCTCCTCCGTTCTCGAAGCGGTAGATGCGACTGTGCTCGAGAAACCGACCGATGATGCCAAACACGCGAATCGTCTCCGAAAGACCGACCACCCCCGGTCGGAGGCAGCAAAGGCCACGTACGTTCAGCTCGATCGCCACCCCCGCTCTATTGGCGAGGTAGAGCTCGCGGATGACCGGTGGGTCCTGGAGCTGGTTGATTTTCGCCCGGATTCCGGCGGGTCGTCCGGCACCCGCGTGCTCAGCCTCGCGACGGATGAGATCGATGAATCGATCGCGCATCGTCGCCGGTGCGACCAGCAGGTGGTTGTACTCCGGGGCTGCGATCGCTCCGGTGAGCTGATTGAACACCTTGGCCACGTCGTCACAGATCTCGGGGTGACACGTGAGTATTCCCAAGTCCTCATAGATGCGGGCGGTGCCGGTGTGGTAGTTGCCAGTTCCTACGTGGGCGTAGCGTCGTATCTGACCCCGTTTCTCCCGTACGACGAGGGCCAGCTTCACGTGGGTCTTCAGTTTCTCGACCCCGTATGCTACGTGGACGCCTTCTTTCTCGAGAAACCGACCCCAGGCGATGTTGGGGGCTTCGTCGAAGCGGGCGGTGATCTCTACCAACACCGCGACCTGTTTGCCGCGGCGGGCCGCCTCGGCGAGAGCCTGGATGATCGGTGAACCCTTGCTGGTGCGATAGATCGTCAGCTTGATCGCCAGCACCGCCGGATCCACGGCCGCCGACTCGATGAATCGAAGAACGGACGTGTCAAAGCTGTCGTAGGGGTGGTGGAGTAGGATGTCGCCACGTTGGATCTCACGAAAGATCGCTTCGTGGTCGCTACGGGATAGGTGTTTCAGCCGTGGGTGCGTCACCGGTTGGTGTCTTGGCAGCTGCAGTTCATCCCGGCTTTTCGTGTCGAGGCTGAGCAGATCATCGATCCCCAGAAAGGCACTAGAAGGATAGATATCGTCGGAGGTGACACCCAAGCGCTTGCCGATCCAGGCGACCATCTCTTCGGGCATGTCCGCTGCCACCTGTAGCCGTACCACCCCGGCGAAACGTCGAGCTTTGAGCTCGGCCGACACCTGCTGCACGATGCTTCCCGGCTCGTGCAGTTCGTCCTCGCTGAAATCTGCATTCGGGTCGACTGCGCTCTCCGCTCCGCGAGTAACCCGAAACACGTAGACGTGACTCGGTGGCCGGGCGGGGAACATCAGATCCAGGTTGGCAGCGATGACCTGCTCGAGCGGCACGAACCCGTGCGCAGTTGAGAGCGGCACCCATCGCGGACGGTTGTCCGGAACCTTGATGCGGACGAAGGTTTCCTGCTTCTCGCCATCCGTCGGCAGCATCACAGCGAGGTTGAGCGCATCGTTGCTGATGAACGGGAACGGATGCTCGGCGTCTACGGCCAAAGGAGTGAGGATCGGCATCACCGACTCGCGGAAGTAGGCGCGGAGATTCTGCTGCGCGGATTCTTCGACCTCGGCGTAGTCGACAATCGGAAGGTCCTCGGCGGCCAGCGCGGGCACGATTTCCTCGCGTATGACGACAGAGAGGGCCTCGGTCTGCCGGACGAGCTCTGAGCGGCAGGCCTCGAACTGCTGCTCCGCAGTGCGACCATCTAGCGACAGCTTGATCGACTTCTTTCCAATTCGTTGCTTGATCCCGCTCATCCGCTTCATGAAGAACTCGTCATGAAGCATCCCCATGATCCCAGCGAACTTGACCCGCTCAAGAAGCGGCAATGAGGAGTCCTCGACCTGGGCCAGGACCCGACGGGCGAAGATCAGCCAGCTCAACTCGCGATCGAAGAAAACCTCGGGTGGGAAGGCAGGAACTTCTCGAGCACCGTCTTTAGACATGACTGCCAAGTCGCGGTTTCGATCGTGGAGATCGCGGTCGGTGTCGCGATACTCGCGGGCGTGTTTGCCCGGATCGCTTAGCGCTTCCGGCGTCAAGCGCGACTTCATACTTTAAGTGTACCAAGCGTGGCGCGTTCGCTTCTGTAGGGAGAAGTACGATGCGCTGTAGGGGATGGGCGTACATCGTCCTGCTTGGCGTCGTGTTCGTCGGCAGCGCGCCGCCGCGATCTATGCAGGCGAACCCTAGCCGCGTCTCCACGCACCTCCACCTCGCCACAACACGAGTCCCGCCAGAACGATCACGATCAGGGGGATAATCGGTTGGCTCGGTTGGAGCGGAAACACCGCGGGGTCATCGACCACGACGTGGACGTAGATCGCCACAACCATTATGGCGATGGTCACGAGGCTGGCGATCCGAGTGAAGACACCTACAAGCATCGCGACCCCGACCCCGATCTCCACAATCGGAACCGCGACTTCGCTCAACGAACGCAGCGGCAAACCCGCTTGTTCTAGTTGAGCCGAGAACGCGTCGCCAAGCACCGGCACCAACAGCTTCATCAGACCGCTGCCGACGAACACAACGCCGAGCAAAACGCGCACGATCTTCACGCTGGCGGTCCGCCCCAGTCGTCGTCGTGGGCTATGACGCGGTCGATCCAGCCAGCGACGCGGGCGTCGTCCTCCAACCGAAAGTGGTCATCGAAGAACCGCCAGATCGGGCTTTGCTCGGCGAATCGGGCGGGCGGCCGAGTAGGCAGGAGGTTGCACGCCAGTACGACGTCATAGATCGACATCATGTCGCCGACCAGCCACAGTCGATCGGCCAGCCGTCGCTCCAGCCGCCCGAGAGCGGCCTGCATCGCCTCCCGCGCTTCGGCGATCGCCGATTCTTCCCGATCGGCCTCCGGTTTCTGGAACTGAGGCGACAAACCCCACTGAATCCTCAGGATCTCGGGGCTCAGGTTGGCCAGCAGCGCCTCCGCCGTCCGGATCTCGTCCCGCGACCCCGGGGTCAAGCTCGGTCCGTCGCGGTAGTTAGCCTCCAAGTAGTGGAGGATCGCCAACGAGTCGCGCATCACCACGTCGCCATCGATCAGGATCGGGATCATCGGCCAACCGGCGGCCTCGAGCATCGGCTCTCGGTCGGCAGCCATCATTTCCTCGATTTCGTACTCGAGATCCTTGTAGTTGAGTCCTACGCGGACCTTTACGGCGTTGGGAGAGCGATGGAACTCGAGCAGCTTGCGCATAGCGGGGCAATGTAGCCGGGCCGTGTTCCTGTGGCCTCCAGCGCTCCAGGCGCGTAAAATCACGGCCCCGGAACCGCTGTTCCTGCATGGACTTCAACCGGCAACGCGATGACCGAGCACCGCCTCACCCTGACCCAGCACCTGCTGCGGGAAGTTCAATCCGGAGCCACTATCGGTGACGTCGACGCGATCATCGCCGAGATCGCCACTGCCTGCAAGGAAGCGCGCGCCCAACTGGCCCAGGTCGGGCTGGGACCACTGGCCGGGATGCAGGGCGCCATCAACGTCCAGGGGGAGGCCGTCCACAAGCTCGATTGGTTCGCCAACAACCTCTTTGTCGAGCATTTCGAGGGTTCCGGCCTGCTCTGCTCGCTGATCAGCGAAGAGCTCGAGGAAATCCATCACTTCGACGACGACTGCCCGAGTGCCGGTTATACAATGTGCATCGATCCGATGGACGGCTCGTCGAATCTCGACGTCGACGGCGCAGTCGGAACGATCTTCGCGATCCGCCGGAAGGCCTCGGACGACCACCATGACAAGCCGAGCCAGGTGTTTTATCCAGGCACCGAGCAGTTGGCGGCCGGCTATGTGCTCTACGGACCCCAGACGATGCTCGTGTACGCCGCCAGCGGCAGCGTACAC
>DAOWHI010000153.1 GCA_030641505.1 Gemmatimonadota bacterium
CACCCTTGCCGCTGGCGACGACTACCAAGCGGTCGATGTCGGCTAATCGGTCAGCCAGCTTCGAGCGCTGGGCCTCGATCTGACCGACTATGTCCTCGGCGTCCGGGTCGGCGACCTCATGGTACGTCCGGAACTTGCGCGTGCGCTCGGTCACTCTACCGCCAACGGTTTTCCGTTTGTGTCGTGCACCGACAGGGCATCGACCGGGCAAACTTCACAGGCCCGCACCAGTCGCTGGCGGTTGACATCGTCGATCTCTTCCCCAAACTCCGCGATTCCTTCATCATCCAGCGCGAACGCCTCTGGTGCCTCATCGATGCAGTCAGCAAAACCGACGCATAAGAGGCGGTCGATGCGTACCGTCAGATCGCCCACCTTCCGCTCGACTGTATCGCTCACTTCACTGCCCTGAATCTGGGACAAACGCCACCGCCCTCAGCGGACCACCTGTGCCGCGGTCGATTAGCATCGGCAAGGCCACGACCCAGGCGCCGGTCGGCGGCAATCGATCGAGGTTGGCCACGTTCTCGAAAATCGGGACGTTTGCCTCACCCAAGACCCGATGGGCTCGGAACTCGTTCGACTGACCGCGGTCGATCGAAGCGGTGTCGATCCCTACCGCCCGCACCCGGCGCTCGCTCACCAACCAAGCAGCTGCATCAGGGCCAAGGCCTGGAAAGTGAAGGTCGGGCACGGCCCCCGGACCAAACGCTGCCGTGCCCAAATAGCTCGCTCGATCCGGCCACCGCTCACCCCAGCCAGTCATCAAGAGCACGATCGCCCGTTCGGGGATGGCGCCGTGCACCGCTTCCCACACCTCGAACGCCCTGACGTCGACCAAGTAGTCCGCATCTTCGGTCGCAGCCGACGAAACGTCGACGACCACGGCCGGCCCCATCAGGTCATCGAGCGGGATCTCGGCCACGGTGCGCTTGCCTTCGGCAAAATGGATCGGTGCATCCAGATGGGTCCCGCCGTGTTCGGCGGCACGAAAAGAGTTGGCGGCGTACCAGTAGCCCGCCTCGGTCTGCCCCGCGGCTTCGACAGTCAGCTCGAAAGGCGATGCGGTCGGCCAGTAGACCGTCTCCTCGTTGAACGGGTACGACAAATCGATCGGGGTTCCCATCGGCCCCTGCGCGCCCGCGGACCCGGCGCCCGCCAGTAGCAGCACCACCGTACTTACTGCGACGTCAATGCGTCTCATCGTCGACTGTCTACTCTCGCGTCAGGCGGTAGATCATGAGCGCGGCCCGTTTGGTAACCGCCGGAAGCGATACCATATCGACCTGCTCACCAGGGGTGTGGGCGCCGGAACCGAACGGGCCAAGCCCGTCCAATCCATCGACGTACGGGGCGACAAAGGAGATATCGGCCGCGCCGCGCTCGGCGGGATCGAACGCTTCGACTGGCCCTTGCCCGAGGTCACGGCTCACTTGATCAAGCAGCGTTAGTAACGCCTGGTTGTCTTCGGTTGGCGGCATGGCCGGATATTTGTCCTTGAAGAACACCTCAGCCGATGTACCCGGCAGGTGATCGGCCACGATATCACGCATCTGTTCACGGGCCGCTTCCTTTTGTTCCTCGGAGATGAACCTCAGCCCGCCGTCGACTACGACGCGTTGGGCGATGACGTTGGTCTTGCCAAAACTGGCGCCGCGATTGTCGGTCGCGTCGTAGCTGACCTCGGTACCACCGAGAATGATACCGGGGTTGAACGTTAGATACTCAGGCCCACGAACCTCGTCGTGAAAGCGATGAAGGATACGCGCTGCCTCGAAAATCGCGCCGCTGCCGAATCGCTCGCCAAAGATCAGCGACGAGTGACCCTGCTGGCCGCTGACCTCGAGCGTCCACGCACTCGATCCACGACGGGCGACCACCGCTCGACCCGCTTCTCCACCCTCGAACCCCAGAGCCACGTCGCTCTCCACGGCGGCCGCGACCAGGTCCCCGCGACTCAACTCCAATGGCAGTCCGGCGAACTCCTCATCGCCGATCAGTGCGATCCGAATCGTCGTTCCGTCCAGCGCGCCGGCCGCATTGAGCGCCTCGAGCGCATGGACCATCGTCACGATTCCGCCCTTCATGTCGACCACGCCGGGCCCGGTCGCGGTAGACCCTTCGCGAGTGAACTGCTGGAATGGATCACCTGGTTCGAACACCGTGTCGAGGTGCCCGATCAGCAACAGTCGACGACCCCGTGTGCCGACGCGCTTGGCAAACAAGTGGCCGGCGCGACCAACGCTGTCGGGCATTTCGATCCACCGGGTCGTGAATCCGAGCGCTTCAAATGCGTCCTGGAAGATCGCACCCATCGCTCGGACGCCGGCGTGATTCATCGTTCCGCTGTTGAGGTTGACGACCCGCTCCAGCAACGCTTCGGCCTCGGCGGCACGACTCTCGACGTGCGCAACGATCTCCTGCTCGACCGGCGAGACAGTCTGGGCGACCGTGGTCCCTGTCGCCGTCACGCTCAGCAATGCGACGCCGACCGCAGCGCGTG
>DAOWHI010000066.1 GCA_030641505.1 Gemmatimonadota bacterium
CAGGCCACTCGCGCATTCCGGTCTATCAGGGCGACCTGGATACGATGGTCGGGGTCTTGTACGCGAAGGAGTTGGTCGTGTTCGCCCATGGGTTGGCGAAGGCCCCCAACACGATTGAGGAGCTCTTGTGGGAGCCGACCTTCGTTCCCGAGGCGAAGAGAATCGATGATCTACTACGAGAGTTCCAACGCGCTCGTATCCACCTGGCGATCGTCGTCGATGAGTACGGCGGCATGGCGGGGATCGTAACACTCGAAGACATCATCGAAGAGTTGGTTGGGGAGATACGCGACGAGCACGATCGTGAGGAGCCCCGTGTCGAGTTGATTGCCGGCGGGCGGTATCGGTTGGACGGTGGTTTCGATCTCGACGACTTCAACGAGCTGACCGGTGCCGATCTACGGGCGGACGAAGTCGAAACAGTCGGTGGGCTGGTAGCAAGCGAGATGGGGAGGATTGCGCAAGGCGGGGAAGAGGTCCGCTTGGCTGATTGGCTTTTCCGGGTCGAGACCGTCGAGGGCAAGCGGATCACCAAGGTGATCGCTGAGCCGCTCGATGACGATGAATCGGCTGCCGAAGGTGACGCCGCTTGATGGCGCTGCTGGGCATAGCAGCGGCGGTTGCCGCAGCGACCTTTTTTGCCGCCTCCGAGAGGATGTTGCTGTCGGCAGGCCGGGTGCGGCTACAGCGATGGGTCTTGGACACCGTCCGCGGATCGGGTTGGGCATCGGCCCGCTTTGGTGAATCACCGGGGCATTTGTTGGGACCGATTCGCGCCGCCCATGCGGTGGCTGTCGCAGCAGCAGCGGTTCTCATGGCCGCGACTATGCAGCGATTTGTGGGTGGATCGGCTTGGGTTGTGGCCATAGTTGTCACGCTCATTCTAGGGCCGCTCCTGTTCGGGGCAGAGGAGGTGGTCGCGGGCACGATCATTGACGGCGGGCGTGATCGAACGTCAGCCTCGACAGTCCGAATTCTCAGCGCTGGAACCTGGATCTTCGGACCGATCAGTCGGTTTGCTGACCGAATCACGTCTTTGATTTTCCAGTACGCCGGCGGAACGTCAGAGATGCAAGCCGCACTGGATCAACGCGGTCTTGAGTTGATGCTCGTTGAGAGTGAGCGCGAGGGGTTAGTGGAATCTGGTGAACGGGAGATCATCAGCGGCGTGTTCGAGTTTGGTCGCACGAGAGTCGAGGACATCATGACCCCGGTCAACCGGGTCGTTGATGCCGGGTGGGACGCGACGATCAGTGATATCACCGCGCTGGTTCGACGCACTGGTTTTTCCCGCATACCGATTCGAGGTCCTGACTCGGTATCGATTCTCGGCATGGTGCACGTGTTTGATCTGTTTGGCGGCGCTTCCGATCAAAGACCAGCTGCTCGTCCGGTCGTTCACAGCAATCCTGGTACCCGTTGTGACACGCTGCTGCTCGAGATGAAGCGTCGCCGTTGCCACCTCGCGGTCATTTCCGATGATGCGGAGGTCGTTGGCATGGTCACCCTGGAGGACTTGGTCGAGGAATTGGTGGGCGATATTCGAGATGAGCACGATACTCAGCCCGAGCCCAATCGTCGCGCGTTCGTCGTTGACGGCCAAGTACCGATCACGGAGATTAACAGTGCGCGCGGTATCAACCTGCCGACTGATCGGGCCGAGACCGTGGCCGGATTTGTGATCGCTCGGCTCGGGCGGATCCCCAAGGTGGGCGACGTGATCGTCCATCGGGGATGGACGATCGACGTACTTGATGCCACGCCACAACGTGTACGGAAGGTACGGTTTCGGCGGCGTACACCTTTCCCAGGCGACTAAACGGATTGGACGATGAAGGACCAGGCGGAGCACACCAGAGAGCTTGTTGCGCGGGTGCGCGAGGCGCTTGCGCGGGGCGTCGAGGACGGCGATCTGCAAGCTATGATCGCCGAGCTCCACCCGGCCGACCTGGCGGAGATCATCGACGGGTTGGATACCGACGAGCGGGTGTCGCTCTTCTTGCGCATCCCGACGTCGATGCGCGCCGAAACGTTGACCGAGGTAGACGAGGAATCGTGGCCACAGCTTCTGCAAGCGGTGGGCGCCTCCGGCGTGAGTGCGTTGTTCGAGGAGCTCGAGCGGGACGATGCAGCCGATATCCTGGCCGAGCTCCCGCCGAAGGATGCCGACCAAATCCTCGAGCGCATCGAGCCCGAGGAATCGCGCGCGATCGCCGCGCTTATGGAGTACGACGAGGAAACGGCCGGCGGTGTGATGACGACCGACCTCTGCAGTGTGCCAGCGCATTTCACCGCCGACGAGGCGATCGTCTCGGTCCGGCGACAGGGGCGCGAGATGCGCGACTTCTTCACCGTCTACGTGGTCGACCAACGAAGCAGATTGGTCGGTCGGCTAGCTTTGCAGGATTTGATCTTGGCCGATGGTGCCAATCCGGTCGAGACGATCATGGAGCCCGACGTCGTGCGTGTGGTACCGGCCGTCGACCAGGAAGAAGTGGCCCGATTGATCGCCAAGTACAACCTGGTGTCTATTCCGGTCGTGGACGAGTCCGATCGGCTACTCGGACGGATCACGGTGGACGACGTGATCGATATTATGGAGGCCGAGGTAACCGAGGACATCTTTCGCCTGTCTGGTGTTGCCGAGCAGGAGGAGTCGTATGCCACACCCATGGAGATCATACGGTCCAGAACTCCGTGGCTGCTGGTTACACTCTGTACGTCGGGTTTGGGCGCGTTGGTTGTCGCGCACTTCGAGAGCACCATTCAGCAGATGGCCTTCATCGTGGTTTTCATGCCGGTGGTCGCCGCCATGGCCGGCAACTCGGCAGTGCAGGCGACGGCGGTAGCGGTGAGGCGACTCGCGCTCGCAAGCCATACGGCGAGACCCTTGCGATCGATCTTGCGGGAACTAATCGCTGGGCTCGTGATCGGGTTCCTAATCGCTTTGATTATCGGTTTCGTAGCGGGTGTCTGGCGAAATGATGTCACGGTCGGGGTCGTCATCGGAGGATCGATGTGGGGCGCCATCTCGCTCGGCGTGCTGTGGGGAGCAGCGTTTCCGATCCTGCTCGACAAGCTAGGCCTCGATCCGGCCGTCTCGTCGTCGGTGTTTCTGTCCACCATGACCGATATCGTCTCGTTCCTGCTGATTCTGGGCTCGGCGTCGTTCTTCCTCACGCAACTGCTGTAGCCAACTGCTGATATGTCGATCGTGCGCACCTATGCCTTTGTGCTGAAGGCGATCCGGTTCGGTGACACGAGTGTGATCTACCGACTGTTCACCCGCGATCAAGGTGTGGTGCCGGTCATGGCTCGGGGCGTGCGACGACCAAAGAGCCGATTTGGTGGAGTCCTCGAACCATTTCGACATCTTCAGGTTATTTACTATTCACGGGACAACCGCGATATCCAAACGCTGTCGGGCGCCGAGTTGGTAACGACCTATTCGGCGATCACCGAGTCGTTAGAACGCATGGAAGCTGGCGGCCGATGGTTCCGGTTGCTGCGTGCCGTGTTGCCCGATCGCGCACCGGCGGTGACGATGTTCGACCTCGTTCCCGTGGCGTTGGATCGGTTGTGTCGCACGCCGGTCGCAAGGACGTCACGGTGGGAGACCTTTCATCGAGCGGCGGCGGTCGCCCACTTGGGTGTCAGTCCAGAGCTAACGATGTGCGTGGCATGCGGTCGTCCCGTCGATGGCTCGGAGACACCATCGTTTTCGATCGTCGATGGTGGCGTCGTCTGTTCGCAATGCCGGCGGGAGCGTACCGGGTGCCGGTCACTGTCACCAGCAGAGTACGCGCTCCTGAACCTCTACCATCACCCGGACTACGAGCTTCTAGAGCAATTGGACGAGAACGCCAACGGCGACGCCAAAGTGCGCGATCTGGTACGTGAGTTCGTCCGTTACCACGCTGACCTGAGGCCTGGAGCAGCGTGAGTTCTGCGTCGGCAACCGACTCTCGGCCGGTCATCATCGGGACGGCCGGGCACATCGACCACGGCAAGACAGCGTTGGTCGAGGCGCTGACCGGCGTGGCCACCGATCGTTTACCGGAAGAGAAGCGGCGCGGGATTTCGATCGACCTGGGCTTCGCGCCGCTCGATCTCGGAGTGGACGCGCCAGCGGCCAGTTTCGTAGATGTGCCGGGGCACGAAGGGTTCATAAAAAACATGGTCGCCGGTGCGACCGGCATCAATGCCGCGCTGTTGGTCGTGGCCGCAGATGAAGGCGTCATGCCGCAAACCAAAGAGCACGTGGTGGTGCTCGAGGCGCTCGGGATCGAGCGCGCGGTGGTGGCGATCACGAAGTCGGACCTGGTTGATGCCGAGTGGTCCGAGTTTGTGGCTGAAACCACGGTCGAGATGTTTGCCGGTACCCGACTCGAGCGATCGGAAACGGTGATCGTCTCCGCACGCACGGGAGAAGGCATCGAGCAGTTGCGTGCGGCATTGGCGCGCGTGGCGATGGACGCTTCGAGCGTTCATATGGATAGACCCACCCGATTGCCCGTTGATCGGTCGTTTCTTGTCGTTGGGGTAGGAACCGTGGCGACCGGGACGCTCTGGGCCGGCACCATCGCCCGTGGCGCCACGCTGAGCGTGCTGCCGGATGGCGGCTCGGTTCGCGTTCGGTCGATCGAGGTGCACGGGTCGCCCGTTGAGCAAGCGCGCTCCGGCCAACGCACGGCGTTGGCGCTGACGGGCACCGGAGCGCAGGCAATTCGCCGCGGCATAGTGCTCGTCGAGCCGGATGCGGGATGGCGTCCGATTCGTCGCGCGGATGTACGACTCTGGCTGGTGGCGTCGGCGCCGCGTGCGATCGAGTCTGGTGATCGACTGCGTTTCCACCACGGGACAGCGGAAGTGATGGGTCGCGTGCGCTGGTACTCGGGTCGCGACGTCAAGCCGGGAGAAGAGGGATATGGGCGAGTTCGGTTCGAGAAGCCGATCGTAATCGCGTCCGGTGATCGCCTCGTCGTAAGAGCCTATAGCCCGGTCGAGTCGATCGGTGGGGCGGAGATCGTGTTGCGCGCCCCGCCTCGAGTGCGAGCTCGCGAGCGCGCCG
>DAOWHI010000063.1 GCA_030641505.1 Gemmatimonadota bacterium
AACCGACGCGCCTTTTCGGGCGCCAAATCGCCGTTCTCGACCCGCGAACGGATCTCGTGCACAAACTGATGGAACTCCTCGACCAGCGCCTGGATCTGGCGCAGTTGTTCGTTGGTGAGGTCGAGATCGGGTCGATCATTTCGCCGATCCCGAAAGTGGTCCAGCAGCCGATCGATCTGATCGTCGGTCAAAAACTCGGCCAGTTTGTCAATCAGCTCTGCGTGAACCGCCTGGATCTTGACCCGCGCTTCTTCGCGCGACAGCTCACCGGCGCGGACCTGAGCGATGATGACACGGATCTGCTCGTGAGCCGCTTGAAGCGCCGCACGGATAGCAGCCTTGTCCTCCTCAGACAGGTCGTCCAGGAACTCGCTCGCCGCGATCTCGCTAGTCGATATCTGCAACTGCTCGAGGTCGGCCAGATCACCGGCTGGTCCAGTGGTAAGATCACTTTCGTCGCTGCAGCCCAGCGCCAGGGGAAGCGCCAGGACCAGCGCGGCGAGCTTCGATCGAATTCTCATCGTCGCGTCCTCCTTGGGAAGGCATCGGGCTGATGTAGCTGGCCTGCTCGGGGTTCAGACGCTCCGGGGGCCGCAGATATTAACCGCTGCCTTCGCTAGTCACTAAATCGGCGTTTTACTCGTTGACGCTGCCCGGGGGGCTTTGTTACTTTTTTCACAAGTAAGTTGCCCTTCCCGACAGAGGCCCCCATGACGGATCGAGAACCCTCGTCCGAGCGCCAACGCGTGGCCCGAGAGATCGGGCGTTACTCGGGCTACGGACTTACCTGGGCGCTGTCGGTCCTGCTGTTCTTGTGGATCGGATACTGGCTGGATGGGCGGCTCGGAACGCTACCGTTGCTGACGTTGGTCGGGGCCTTCGTCGGCGCTGCCGGCGGGTTTTTGCGGCTCTACCGTGGCGTAACCGCAACCAAGCCGGCGGACAACGAAGAGGCCAACGGGTGATCGACTGGCGCTTTGTCGGCGGCCTCGCCGTGCTCTTGGTGGTGGTGGCCGCGGGGGCTTGGCAATGGATCGATCGTTTCAACGGTGGCCAGGCCGGGCTGCTGGCTGGGCTCGGTTTCTCTTTCGTTAGCTTTGTCGCCGGGTTCCACTGGATCCGGTGGAGCGTGACCCGCGGCCACAGCAAGTTCGCGATCGCCGTGCTCGGCGGGTTCGCCGCTCGCGTTGTCGGGCTGCTAGCATTCGCGCTACTCCTGGCGTTCGCGACGGACTTCAGCGTGACGATCGCGCTCCTGACCATCGTCGCCGCTCATCTCGTTTTTGGCGCGGTTGAGATTATCTACTTGAATCGAACCGGGAATCTGGGATGACCGCATTCACGACAACGATTCAACACGGCGCAGAGCGCGCGGACGAAGCCGCCCACGGCGAGCAGGGGGTCGACGTCGTCCATCACCTGGCCGACTCGCACGTGCTGGAACTCGAACCGCTTGGCACGTTCCAACTCCCGCAGTGGGAGTTCTTCGGCCTCGATGTTTCAATCACCAAGTACACCGTGTACATGTGGCTCGCAGCCGCACTTATGCTCCTCATCTTCTTGCCAATGGCGCGTCGTCGCGGCGGTGTCTATACAGGCATGTACAACTTGTTCGAGGCGCTGTTTGTCTACGTTCGCGACGAGATCGTATACGCGAACATCGGTCGCGAGGACGGGCGCCCCTACGTGCCGTTTCTCGCCACGCTGTTCTTCTTCATCTTGTTCATGAACCTGTTGGGGCTGGTGCCTTTTGGGGCCACCGCCACCAGCAACCTGGCGGTAACTGGGGTTCTGGCGCTTTTCTCGTTTATTGCGATCGAGGCCAGCGGCGTGGTCGCCAACGGACCGGTGAAGTACGCCCGGTCGCTCATGCCGGAGGGCATACCGCTCGTACTCGCTCCAGTCATGATCCCGATTGAGCTCATCGGCCACGTGGCCAAGCCGTTCGCGCTCATGGTCCGTCTGTTCGCCAACATGACGGCCGGGCACGTGGTGATTCTCAGCTTGCTGGGGCTAATCTTCATTATCCATAGCTACCTCGTAGCGCCGGTCGCCGTGGCGTTTTCGATCTTCATCTATATGCTGGAGATTCTGATCGCGTTCATCCAAGCCTACATCTTCGCGACGTTGACCGCGGTGTTCATTCAATTGACCCGACACCCCCACTAGGTAAAGGAGAAGGAGAATGGCTGAGCTTCATCTTGGACTCGGCTGGCTGGGCGCCGGCCTCGGAGCTGGTCTCGCGCTTATCGGCGCCGGCCTCGGAATCGGCAAACTGGCCGGACCGGCCATGGAAGGGATCGCGCGACAGCCGGAGGCGGCTGGCGAAATCCGCACGACGATGATCATAGCCGCCGCGCTCATCGAAGGCGTGGCGCTGTTCGCGCTCGTGATCTGCATCTTGATGGCGCTCAGGGCCTAAGCGAGACCGGAGGGTTCGCATGGATCTGCTACAACCAGAACCGGGCCTAATCTTCTGGACCACCGTCACCTTTGCGTTGGTCCTTGGGATCCTCTGGAAGTTCGCCTGGAACCCGATCCTCGGTGCGCTCGAAGCGCGCGAGGAGGCGATCCGCAAGACGATCGACGACGCCGAGCGACTCCAGTCGGAGGCCAAGACACTCCTGGAGCAGCACGAAGCCAAGCTGGCCGAAGCTCGCACGGAGGGGAACCGGATCCTCGACGAAGCGCGACAGGCGGGCGACCGGTTGAAGGGCGACGTCTTGGACAAGGCGCGCACCGACGCCGAGCAGGTCATCGCCCGCGCCCATCGACAGCTCGAGCTGGAAACCGACCAAGCGCTCGAAACGATTCGCAACGAAGCGGCGGGTCTGGCGATCAAGGCGGCCGAGAAAGTCATCCAGCGGTCGCTGACCGAGGATGATCATCGCCGTTTAGCCGAGCAGGCGGTCGACGAGATCGCGCGGGCGAGCGGGTAGCCGCCGGTGCGAGCCAACACCATCGCTCGCGTCTATGTGGAAACGCTGCTGCGTCGCGCGGAGCAGGAGGGGGTCGTCGAGTCAGTGACGGCCGGACTGGCTGCGTTCACACAGTGTTTAGAAGAGGACGAACGATTCCGACGCTTTCTCGAGGCCCCGCAGATCACAACACGCCAAAAGCAAGCTGTGATCGAGGAGGCCCTAGGGAACCAAGTCCACCCATTGGTGATCCAGTTCTTGAGACTCGTCATCAACCGACACCGGGAGCCGCTCTTGCCCGACATCGCGACGACTTGGGGGACGATTCTCGACGAGCGGGCCAACCAGCAGACGGCCACGATCACATCGGCCACCCCAATCGACCGAGCCACGGTCGCGTCGCTCGGGCAAGCGCTTGAGCAGGCAACCGGCAAGACGATCGTCATCGAAGAGAACGTGCGACCGGACCTCTTGGGGGGCATCGTCGTCCAAACCGGGGATCTCGTGATGGACGCCAGCCTCAAGACGCGGCTGGGGAATCTCGGTCGACGGCTCCGGTCACCGCACGCATAACGATCGCAACGCGCACAGGGAGCAACACATGAAGACCACCGATTCAAAGATCCGGGCCGATGAGATCACCTCGGTCCTCGAGCGCGAGCTCGACCAATTCGAGGCGGCACTCGATGTCGAAGAAGTCGGCACAGTACTGGAGGTCGGCGACGGCATCGCCCGCATCTATGGCCTGTCGAATGCGATGGCCAGCGAGATGCTCGATTTCGGCAACGACCTCTACGGACTGGCGCTGAATCTCGAGGAAGACGTTATCGGTGCCGTCATCATGGGCGACGACGTGGAGATCAAGGAAGGCGATCAGGTGCAGCGGACCGGCCGCGTTCTGTCAGTTCCGGCCGGCGATGCTTTGTTGGGCCGCGTAGTCAACTCGCTCGGCCAGCCGATCGATGGCAAGGGTCCGATCACGACTGAGTTCTCGAGGCCGGTCGAATGGATCGCCCCCGGCATCGTCGAGCGTCAACCGGTGAAAGAGCCACTCCAGACCGGCGTCAAAGCGGTCGATTCGATGATTCCCATTGGTCGCGGTCAGCGCGAACTGATCATCGGTGACCGCGGTACCGGGAAGTCGGCCATCGCGATCGACGCCATCATCAATCAGAAGGGCGGCGATGTGATCTGCATCTACGTCGCGGTCGGGCAGAAAGCGTCCACGGTCGCCGGCGTAGTAGAGCGACTCGAGGCGGAGGGCGCGATGGACTATACGATCATCGTCACCGCTCCGGCCGCCACACCGGCCCCGCTTCAGTACCTGGCACCCTACACCGGCGCTGCAATGGCCGAACATTTCATGTACACCGGCACCGACGATCAGCCGGCATCGGCCACTAATCCCGGTCGGGCAACGCTTTGCATCTACGACGATCTCTCCAAGCAAGCTCAGGCCTACCGGCAGCTCTCGCTGTTGCTCCGTCGTCCCCCCGGACGCGAGGCGTACCCGGGTGACGTGTTTTACCTCCACTCCCGATTGCTGGAGCGAGCAGCCAAGATGTCCGACGAGAACGGTGGCGGTTCGCTTACGGCGCTGCCGATCATCGAGACGCAGGCAGGCGACGTGTCGGCGTATATCCCGACCAACGTCATCTCGATCACCGACGGTCAAATCTACCTGGAGCCAGATCTGTTTTATGCCGGCGTCCGGCCGGCGGTCAACGTCGGGATCTCGGTCAGCCGCGTCGGCGGCAACGCGCAGATCAAGGCGATGAAGAAGATCGCCGGCACACTGCGCCTCGACTTGGCCCAGTACCGGGACCTGGAGGCGTTCGCCCAGCTCGGTTCCGAGCTCGACCGGGCAACCCTGGCGCAGCTCGAGCGGGGTCGGCGCACGGTAGAGGTACTGAAGCAGCCACAGTACGAACCGATGCCGGTCGCAGAGCAGGTAGCGGTGATCTACGCCGACACCCAGGGTCACCTCGACGACGTGCCGATCGATGGTGTACGACAGTTCGAGGGTGATTACCTCGACTACCTCCGCAGCTCGCACCCCGCGGTGGTGGAGTT
>DAOWHI010000218.1 GCA_030641505.1 Gemmatimonadota bacterium
CGGCACTCGAGTGTCCTACTTTACCACCCACCAGTAGTTCATGACACCACAGACTCCGGCCAGGTACACCAGCCGATGCAGGCGTCGCCACCGGCGGGCCCCGAGCCTCCGCACCATGCCGTTGGTCGACGTGACCGCCAATGGTATCAGCATCAGCAACGTCGCGAACCCGATCGTAATCCAGAGGCGCTCGGCGATCTCAGACACAATGTCGGCCCATACGAACCATTGGTCGAGCCACACGAAGCAGGTGAAATGAAAGATGGCGTACCCAAAGGCCGTAAGCCCGACCGTGCGCCGATACCGAACGAGACGATTGAGACCCAGAAATCGGCTCGCCGGGGTGATCGCCAACGTGACCAACAAGAAACGGAGCGTCCAATCGCCCGACACCTGACTCAAAGTCTCCACCGGGTCGACGCCCAGGTCGCCCCTCAACGCTCGGATCGCAAGCCAGGTCAGCGGCGCGAGACAGAGCCCGACGACCAGGAGTTGACTGAGACGCCGACTCACGACCCGGGACGACACTGTCTAGAAGTACCGGCGCAGGTCCATGCCCTGGTAGAGATGCGCGACTCGATCGCCGTAGCCGTTGAACGGCAGCGTCTTCCGCCGGCGAAACTCACCGATCCGTCGCTCCTTGGCTTGGCTCCAACGCGGATGATCGACATCCGGGTTGACGTTGGCGAAGAATCCGTATTCGCGGGGCGCCGCCAGGTTCCACGAGGTCGCCGGCTGGCGATCGGTAAACCGTATCCTCACGATCGATTTGATGCTCTTGAAGCCATACTTCCACGGCATGATCAATCGCACCGGGGCACCGTTCTGGTTCGGAAGCGGACGGCCGTACACGCCGACGACAACCGTCGTCAACGGATGCATCGCTTCGTCGAGTCGCAATCCCTCGACGTACGGCCAGTCGAGCACCGACCGTCTCTGCCCCGGCATCTGCTCCGGGTCGTGAAGTGTCGTAAACTCGACGTAACGCGCCTGGCTAGTTGGACGGAAACGGTCGATCCAGTTGGAGAGCGAGAAACCAAGCCAAGGGATCACCATCGACCAGCCCTCGACACATCGCAGCCGATAAACCCGTTCTTCGTGTGTGTACGGGAAGATCAGCTCGTCGACGTCATATGTGGCCGGTTTCTCGACCAGCCCCTCAACCGAGATCGTCCACGGTCTTGTGACGAATTGCCTTGCGTTTTTAGCTGGATCCTCCTTGCCGGTGCCGAACTCGTAAAAGTTGTTGTACCCGGTCACCGCCTCGTATGGCGTGAGCTCCTCTTCGTCTCCGATGCGCTGTCGAGGTGTGGCACCGGCCACCAGCTCCGGCAACGACGCCCCGGCCACCGCAGCCGCGCCGATACCCGCCGCCAGGCGCATAAACGCCCGTCGGTCCAGGTACACGCGCTCTTCTGTAACCTCGGATGAACGGAAATCAGCAGGTTTCTGGATCAGCATTAGGCCTCCTGTAGACAGGATACGAGCCGGCAGCCCAAAATGTTCGTTTCCGGGGTGTTTTTCTAGGCTGGGACGATGAGCGCGGTGGCGTACATGACGAGCACGCCGGCAGCGGCGCCGGCCAAGACCTCTCCGCGCCACAGGCCAGCTCTGCCGGTCTCGGCCCGGGCTACTAGGCGACTCACCTCGTACACCACCTGTAGGATAGCCCCTGTCCCCACCGCCAGCGCCAGCGCGCCCCAGAAGGGGCTGAAAACGAAGCCACCGATCCACGTCCCTAGGATCGCCGGACCTCCAGCCAGCAGCGCCAACCCAACGAAATTCGGTATCCGCGGCTTGCCACGCAGCAAGGGTGCCGCGATTCCTATGCCTTCGGTGATGTTGTGCAGGGTGACTCCGACCACCAAGAACGTGCCCAGCCCGACAGCCCCGGTCGCCAGCGCTGCACCGACAGCGAGTCCCTCGCCGAGATTGTGAAGACCGATACCAAACGCGATCAGGGTGGCGATCGCGAGCGGGCTCAACGCGCCGCCGCGCGCCCGACGGCGCTCGGTCACGGCCAGCAACCCTAACACGGTGGCGAGCGCAGCGATCCACACCAGGATCGACGTATGAAACGCTTCTGGGACCCGGGATGCTAGCTCGAGTGCCTCGGTCAGCGTATCGATCGCCAGGAACACTAGCAGACCCACCGTAAGCGCCAGCAGAAAGTCGATCCCCCGGGATCCCAGCCCGCGCAGGAAGGGGTACGTGGCTAGACCGAGCGCCACCGGAATGACCCCCAGGTAGAAGCCCAGCAATCCCAATCTCCAGAACCACCCGGCGGTCGCCTGAGGCGTCAGCGTCGCAACCTCGATCTCCGCATCGAAGGTCACCCCGGTGCTCGATACGAGGACGACCTCGTGCGCCTCTCCCTCAACCCATGGATAGGGGATTTCGATCGTCGCCCGTCGCAATCGACCGATCGTCGCATCGGGCTGGATATCGAACGCCCAGATCGCGTCGTCGATCATGAGTTGGCTCACCGTCACCGGATCAACCCCACCGTTAACGAGGTTGAGCCGGATGAGCCCGGCTTGCGGCAACTCGATCCGCTGGATCGTCAACTCCTCGATCGGCGGTGCGGCGCGTTCCAGACCCACGTTTCGGCCCAAGAGAAAGGCCAGCAAGCCGACCAGCAACACGATCACCACCGAGCCAGCGATGAGACCCGCGCTACGCGTCCGTGACATCGAACAACCCCATCCAGCCAAGCTCGGCGAACTCGCTCTGATGCGCGTGAAACATGAAGCGGCCCGGGTGTCTGAACTCGAACTCGAGCACGTGGCGCTCGCCCTGACAGAACATCACCGTGTCGGTGAAATCATCGGGCTCGAGTCTGGTCCCGGTGCGGAAGACATGAAAGAAGTTGGCGTGCAGATGGACCGAGTTGATCAAGTCGAACTCGAGCGCGTTCACGACGTACAGCCGGACCCGCTCGCCGACCACGGCTGGTAACGGATGCCGCATGTAGTGAAAGGCTACCGTGTTGACCGCGTAGAACTCGTTCTCGGCGTCGAAGTTGGTGTCAAAGCCGTTCATCACCATCACGTACTCCCGGGCCGGTTCGCGACCCCCAGCCGGATCCACGATGAAAGCTCCATAGAGCCCCTTGTGGATGTGACGCTTCAGCGGTGTCGTGTGACAATGGTACAGGTGGAGTCCGAAAGGCTCGGCATCGAACTCGTAGACGAACTGCTGGCCCGGTTCGACGATCTCGAACACGCCATCCATGTCGGCGGAGTGAAAGCCGTGGAAATGGATCGTGTGCGGGTGGCTCCCACCGTTCCGGAAACGGACCCGAACTCGGTCGCCCTCGGTGCACCGGATCGTCGGGCCCGGAACGCGGCCGTTGTACGTCCACGCCGGATACCACACCCCCGGCGCGATCTCGATCTCCTTATCGATCGCCACGAAGTCGTACTCGCGAAGGGTCTGGCCGCTAGGCAGCGCCGACACGCGCCCCCCGTCGAACTCAGTGGCAAATGCAGTCGGGTCAAAGCCGCCCGGCTGGATGTCCTTGAACGGTCCGGTACCACCGGCGCCGTGCAGATCGGGCACCTCGGCCCGCGGCTCCAGACGCTGACCGGCCTTGGTTAACGCGGTGCCGCCAAGCGCAGCGGCCCCTGCGAGCGCACTGCCCTTGAGCAGCGTTCGTCGGCTGAGTCCCGGCCGGTCTTTTTTTGTGTCGTCTTGATCGATCATAAGAAAGTTAGTCTGCCCTAAATATTGGCCTGAACGTCGCTCCCCGTCAACCGCCGAGCCGCAGTTACGCCGATTCGACCGCTAGCACCCTTATCGCGGTGGATGTTGTGGCGGCA
>DAOWHI010000006.1 GCA_030641505.1 Gemmatimonadota bacterium
AGTGGACGCTGCAAGAAGCCTGCGTGCAAGCCGCGTCGTGGGTCGAGGCCGAGATAGGCCCGCTCCGGCTTTCGGTCAACTTATCGGCGCGACAGTTCCTAGATTCGAATCTGGTGATCAAGGTTGCCAACGCCATCATGGGTGCCGGACTCGACCCCTCTTATCTCGAATTGGAGCTCACCGAGAGCGTTCTCATGGAGGACACGGGGGCAAGCCAGACCCAGCTTGCGAATCTCAAGGATCTGGGTGTTCGTATTGCGATCGATGACTTCGGTACCGGTTACTCTTCTTTGAGCTATCTGCAACGGTTCCCACTCGATCGCATAAAGATCGACCGCTCCTTCGTGCGCGACCTGATCCAGAACTCGACCGAAGCCAGCATCGTCACGGCCATCATCGCGATGGCACACGAATTACGCCTGGAGGTCGTGGCGGAAGGGGTCGAAACCGAAGAGCAATACGAGTACTTGCGTGCCGAAGGGTGCGACGTGATTCAGGGCTTCCTGATCGCGCAGGCGATGCCGCCGGACCAATTACAGGCCATGTGGGTCGAGCGCAACCAAGACGCTCGCCCCGATCTAGAGCTGCGGTCGGCTAGCTAATAGGCCAGGGGCCATGCGGGCATCCGGCCCCAGAGGGTAGCCGAAATACCCTACATGAGTTAACTCATTTCCCCACGTACTCTCTCCCAGGCCAGAGAGCGCTCTTTACACACGAAGCCCATATTGGCGCCCCCGGTCAGCCTCACGACTTGCCCGCCGGGCCTTCGCCTCTTAATTACTACCCACGCTTCACCATCCAGCATTACCAAACGATCAGGCCAACGACAGTGTATCTCTCAACACCGGAGGAGTCGTCCATGAAACGTCTCTTTGTTCTAGCTTTCCTTCTCCTCTTCGTCGCCTGCGGCGACGACGCCGTCGGTCCCGCCGAGGACAGCGGCGGTATCGTTCGCCTCTCGCAAGGCGGGCAGGACGACCACGTCGACTTCTGGCTTACCGTATTGCACAACAACGACGCGGAGTCGCAGCTCGTCGACCGCGGCCCCGGCCTCGAGGACTTCGGCGGCATCGCGCGCTTCGCGACGCTCGTCGACGAGCTCAAGGAAGAGGCGAAGCGACTTCCACGAGCGGGTAACAACGGGCGCGGGATCAGGGGCGCGCTGGTGCCCGCCGGCGCGACCGGGAACCCGCCGCGAAACAACGACAACCCCGGCGCGGCAGCCGTCCTCGTCTCGTCGGGTGACAACTTCCTGGCGGGCCCCGAGTTCAACCTCAGCATTCAAAATGGGGTCCCCTTCTTCGACGCGATCGGGCTCGACCTGATCGGCTACGACGCGTTCGACATCGGCAACCACGAGTTCGATTTCGGACCCGACGTGCTCGCCGACTTCATCGAGTCGTTCAGCTGGACGGAACCGCCCTTCTTGAGCGCGAACCTCGATGTCTCGCCCGAGCCGCGTCTCGCTGGCCTCGCCGCGGCCGGTAGGATCGCCGAGAGCACCATCGTCATGAAGCGCGGCGAGGAGATCGGGATCGTCGGCCTCACGACCCCCAACCTCCCGTTCATCTCGAGCCCGCGTAACGTCATCGTGAGCCCGGACGTCGTGGGCGAAGTTCAAGCTGAAGTGGACTTGCTGACCGCAATGGGGGTCGACAAGATCATCCTCATCAGCCATCTCCAGGACATAGATGCAGATCTCGACCTGGTCGCCAACCTCGACGACGTCGACATCGTCGTGGCCGGGGGCGGTGACGAGTTGTTGGCGAATCCCGGCGATCTCCTCATCCCCGGTGACGGGCCCATCTTCGGCCCGTACCCGATCCTCGAAACTGACATGGACGGGACGGAGGTCCCGGTCGTCACAACGGCGGGCGAGTACGGATACGTCGGGCGGCTGATCGTCGGCTTCAACAAGCACGGCGACTTGATCGCGATCGACGGGGCGAGCGGTCCCGTCCGGGTCGCGGGCGATGCGAACCCCGACGCGGTCGACCCTGATCCGCTTGTCCAGTCGCAGGTCGTCGATCCGGTTGAAGCCGGACTGGCGGCGCTCGCGTCCAACGTGATCGGCGTCAGCGAGGTGGATCTAAACGGGATTCGCAACGACGTGCGCTCGCGCGAGACAAACGAGGGCAACCTCATCGCCGACGCGCTCCTCTGGCAGGCGGACCAGCTCGCCGCCGGCTTCGGGGTCGCGAGCCCGGACGTCGCGTTTCAGAACGGCGGCGGGATCCGCAACGACGACATCATCCCGGCCGGCCCCATCACCGAGCTCCAGACGTTCAGCATGGTTCCGTTCCCGAACTTCGTGACGGTGCTGGAGAACATCCCGAGGAGCCAGTTCAAGGAGATCCTGGAGAACGCGGTGTCGCGGGTGGCACCCGGCGATATCCCGGGCGGGACCGGGAGGTTCGCCCAGATCGCGGGGTTCAGTTTCGTCTACAGCATCTCGGGTACCGCACAACAGCTCGACGGAGACGGGAACGTCCTCGTGCCGGGCACGCTGGTTCAGACGGTAACGCTCGACGACGCAACATCGATCGTCGCCGGTGGGGCTGTAGTTGCAGGTGCTGACGTCACGGTCGCCACGATCGACTTCCTCGCCCGGGGCGGAGACCAGTATCCGTACCGCGGCGCGCCGTTCACGACGCTGGGTGTCACGTACCAGCAAGCGCTGGCGAACTACATCGTGAGCGGCCTGGGCGGCACAATCACGGCGGCGGACTATCCGGTCGGCGGCGAGGGCCGCACCACGGAGCTGCCCTAAACACGCGTGACCAGCTCACCAGTCGGCTGAGACGGCCTCCGGCCCGAAAGGGACGGAGGCCGTCTCGCTTCGGCCACAGCCCCAATAAGCGCCTTTTTGTTACAGCAGCACTTAAGAGAAGGGCGGCCCGTTTCTGGGCAATGCTCCAGGGTTTTGCCCGTCCGACTCCTACGCGATCTCGACCGGTGACCCTAGGCCTCACGATCGGCAGGCGCTGGAGTTCTGCCCAGCGTCCCTGTCCCTACCCGAATTCTCACATCCAGCGCCTTCGAGCCAGCTGCCTCGGGCGCTGCTAGGAACGGATTGATGTCGAGCTCCTGAATTCGCGGATGACGCTCAGCGAGATGTGCGATCCGCAATAGCACTTCGACGCTGTAGGAGAACCACTGTTTCTCAGCGATTCGATCTACGCCGGCCCCCGAGCCCGTCGCGCCGCAACGGAAAACGGGATCGGTGTTTCGTGTCGGGCAACTTCTCCTTGCGCGGTGGTCGTGGCGTATCCGTTGGCGGTTTGAGCGGTGGTCTGTCGTCGTGATGCGGATCGCTGGGTTCAGCTTCTGCACGCCTCGTAGTCGCCATCTTCCCTCCGCGGTATGGGCTATCCTTTCATCCTAGTCATCAACGGCGTCAACCCGAATCCGCACGTCCAGAGCCTTGGATCCAGTTGCCGTCGGGGCGGCGAGGAAGGGATTGACATCGAGCTCCTGGATCTGGGGATGACGCTGCGCGAGTTGTGCAATCCGCAACAGTACCTCGACCAGGAAATCGATGTCGGCCCCCGGCTCACCACGGACACCTTCGAGAAGCTGAAACCCTCGGATGCCTTTCACCATGGCCTCGGCTTCCGCTGGTTCGAGTGGGGTCACGCCAAAGCGGACGTCGCCCAGCACTTCCACGTACCGGCCGCCGAGTCCAAACATGAGCAACGGCCCAAACTGTGGATAGCTGGAGATGCCGTAGATCGTCTCCACCCCACCACTGACCATCTCCTGGATCAGGTAGCCACTGGCCTTGTAATCGGCTGCGCTAAGCGAGACATCGATTTCGTCGACCGCACGCGCGAGATCGTCGGCGTTCCGCAGATCGACCTTTACGGCACCGACGTCACTCTTGTGAACGAGCGCCGGCGCTTCGGCCTTGACGACCACCGGATATCCGAGTTCCTCCGCCGCCAATCGCAAGCCATTCAAGTCGTCTACCTCGCTCCAGGCGGCCACTGGTACGCCATACAACTCGAGTACTCGAACCGCATCAGCGGTTGGCAGGTATCCGCTCTGCGTTTGATCGAGTATCGCCGTCACCCGCTCGTCGTCCACCGTGAATACCGGTGTCGGAACATCTACCGGCCGGCGTCGCCATGACGCGGAGCGATGCAGCTGAGAGAACGCGCGTGCGGCCGACTCTGGAAACCGATAGACCGGCGGATGATCCCGATGTCCGC
>DAOWHI010000069.1 GCA_030641505.1 Gemmatimonadota bacterium
CGAGATCAGGAGGACGGGTCATGCCAAAAGCGATTTGGAACGGCGCGGTGATCGCTGAGAGCGAAGAGACGGTCGTGGTCGAGGGGAATCACTATTTCCCGCCCGACTCGGTCAACCGCGAGTACCTGCAGGACAGCCAGACTCAGACGACATGCCCGTGGAAGGGCGAAGCGAGCTACTACCACGTGATGGTGAACGGTGAGCTAAACGCGGATGCCGCCTGGTACTACCCCGATCCAAAGTCAAAAGCCAGCCACATAAAGGATCACCTGGCGTTCTGGCACGGGGTGGAGGTCGAGTAGCCCCGTTGTCGCGCGGCTAGAGATCCGCCGCGCACCTAAACCCGATCAAGATGTGTTTGGATACGGCCGGACGGCTGTGGCGGAACGCGCATCGACACGTTCCCGGAGCGTCGTCCCACGCGCACCCCTTGAGCACCGGGTCGCCGCCGCGCATCGACGCGTCGGTCCACTCGAAAACGTTGCCGGCCAGATCGAGCACGCCGGTCGGGGTCGCACCGTCGAGGTGATCGCGAACAGAGGCGGTACCGGTCGTGCCGGCCTGAATCCGTCCGTCGACCCACTCGTGCCCCCAAGGAAACAGGCGTGTGGTGCTGCCGCGACAAGCGGCCTCCCACTCCATTTCGGTTGGTAGGCGTACTCGGTGTCCGGTGCGCTTGCCACGCCACGCGCAAAACGCCTCGGCATCAAGACGATCGACAAACACCACCGGATGAGCGGCGAGTCGTTGCGGAGGTTGTCCGTCGCGCCACAGGTACGGGCGGGCCTCGTCAAACGGGTGCACCAGAAACCCCTGCTTTAGGTAGGCCAACGAGTCGATGCCCGGCGCGTCGCGCCCGGTGGCGGCTACGAATCCAGCGTACTCGCCTTGCGTGACCGGTGTGCGATCGATCGCGAACCGCTCGACGTCTACCTCGCGCGCTGGGGCCTCCCAGGCGTCATACCACTGTTGCTCCCGCACCACCGGAGGCGAGAGTTGGTAGCCAACCTCGCGCTCGGCATCGTCGCTCCCCACCTGGTATGCACCACCATCGATCGCGACCATGTCCGGTGGTGGAGTGGGAGTCGAGTTGTGGCTTCCGCAGCCGCTAAACAAGGCCACCAGCAAGCACCACGTGGCGCGACCGCTCACTCGCTGGCGACCTCGGCCGCGGCGGCCCGGATCGCGTCCCAAGCCGCCTGCACGTGGCGCTGTTCGGTGTGGGTTTGGCCGATCGCCAACCGCAGCACGAACCAGTCGCCCAGTCGCGTGTGGGTCAGAAAGAGTTTCCCGGAGTCATTGACGCGATCGATGATCGCCTGATTGATCGTGTCGCCGCCCCGGTGGCGAAAACACACCAGGTTTAGCGGTACCGGCGCCGCCAGCTCGAAGTCGCGATCGGCCTCGACCCAACCGGTGAACATCCTGGCCAACTCGACGTGGCGCCTCACGTGGTGCCGTAGTCCCTCGATTCCGTAGTGGCGAATCACCAACCATAGCTTGAGCGCTCGAAACCGGCGCCCAAGCGGGATGTGCCAGTCGCGGTAGTCGATCACCACCCCCGACTCGGTGGCGCGGTTGCGTAAGTACTCGGGCAGGACGCTCAGCGTTCGGACGAGCGTCGCTCGATCCGCCACGTAGAAGAGGTCGCAGTCGAAATTGGTGAACATCCATTTGTGCGGGTTTACGCAGTAACTATCCGCCAGCTCGACGCCGTCGTGAACGGATCGAAACTCCGGACAGATCGCTGCCGTACCGCTCATCGCCGCGTCGACGTGGAGCCAGACCCGGTGGCGCTTGGCGATCTCGCCAATTGCACGCACCGGATCGATGGCGCCCGACGATGTCGTCCCGACGGTGGCGGTGACGAAGCACGGTGTCAGGCCGGCGTCGAGATCGGTCTCGATCCCGCGCTCGAGCGCTGACGCGTCCATCGCGTACTGATCGTCGACATCGATCAGCCGCAGTTGCTCGCTTCCCAGTCCAGCGATTCGAACCGCTTTTTCAACCGACGAGTGGGCTTGGGTCGAACCGTAGGCGACCAGTGATCGGTCACACCCTTTACGATCGGTGACGAAGTCGGTGGCCCGTTCCCGTGCGGCCAGGAGCGCGCAAAGGGTTGCGCTCGACGCCGTATCCTGGATCACGCCACCGCCCGCCGATGAAGAATGAAATCGCTCGGGTAGCCCGAGCATGTCGAGCATCCAATCGAGAACGTGGATCTCGAGCTCCGTGCATGCGGGGCTCGTCTCCCACGACATGCCTTGCACTGCCAACCCTGCCGAGAGGAGCTCACCCAGTACCGCCGGGCCCGAGCTGTTAGCTGGCCAGTAAGCGAAGAAGTTCGGCGACTGCCAATGGGTGATCCCGGGCAGGATGATCTCGTCGAGATCGCGCAACACCGCCTCGAACGGTTCGCCCGTTTCTGGCGGTTCTGCGGGCAGCCGAGCGCGGATCTCGCCCGGCGCGACGTTTGAACGAACCGGAAACGTCTCGATTCGCTCCATGTAATCGGCGATCCAGTCGACGACCTCGCGACCGCGACGCCGAAAGGTCTCGGGATCCATGTGGTAGTCGTTTCGCTCGTTCAAGTCGGTTCGCCCTCGTTTGACCCAGGTTCGACGGGTCGAGTCAGATCCCCCAAAAACGTGCACGCCAGAGGTGAACTGGTAAAGATCGGTCAGAAGCGCGACGTTTTTGTCGTTGACCCAGCTCGATCGAGGGCCATGCCATCGAGTATATCCATTCCCGGAGGAGTCGCCTCGTCGTGAAGACGATCGGAAGCCCGAAGAACGAGAGCCTGACAACCGAGGCGCTGAGGGTCGTATTCGACGCCGCGCCTGACGCCATGATCGTCGTGGACGAAGCAGGGTGCATCAGGGCTATCAACGACCGCGTCGAGGAGCTGTTTGGGTACGACCCAAAGGAGCTCCTGGGGCGCGACGTCGAGACCCTCGTTCCGGTCGAGGTGCGGAGTAGACACCGCCAGCATCGGGCACGGTTTTCCGCAGCGCCGACGCCGCGACCGATAGGCACGGGCTTGGAGATCAGCGGCCGGCACAAGAGCGGCGCCATGATCCCAGTCGATATCTGCTTGAGTCCAATGCGCGTCAATGCGGAGACGTTCGTAATCGCTGCGGTGCGCGACGTGACCGAACGGAATCGGTTGCGCGAGTGGGGCGTATCGGCGCTGAGGGCGGCGGAGGAGGAGCGCGAGCGAATCGCGCTCGAGCTTCACGACGACATGGCGCAACGGTTAGCGGCGCTGATGGTCCGCCTGCGCCTTGCACGGCAAGCGCCGGAGCCGGAGGAACGCGAAAGCCTCATGGACGAGATGCGCGGCGAGATCCAGGAGTGCGCGGAGGCGGTGCGACGAATCGCACGCGGTTTGCGCCCGCCAGCGTTGGACGAAGTTGGCGTCGTGGCAGCGATCCAATCACACGTGCGTTCGCTGCGTGACTCCGGCGAGCTGACGTTAGAGGTGCAGGTCGAACGAGGTCCGATTGTCCCGCGCCTGAATCGCGACACCGAGCTGGCGCTATA
>DAOWHI010000039.1 GCA_030641505.1 Gemmatimonadota bacterium
CCCCGCCGACGACACCGCCCATCGCGGCGAAGATCGCGATCCTCGCGTACGCCTGGACTTGTGGTTGGGCGAGGGTGATCCCGACCGCGATCAGCATCCCGAGAATCCCGAGCATGTTTCCGCGCCGCGCGGTCGCCGGGGATGACAACCCCTTGAGGGCCAGGATGAAGAGGATCGACGCCACCAGGTAGGCGACTGTCGTGATCGCTGGGAGCGACGTCATCGCTTGCGGAACATCCCGAGCATACGCTGGGTGACCCAGAACCCGCCGACGACGTTGATCGCAGCGAAGGCGACCGCGACCAACCCCATCTTGCCCGGCAGATCGAGCAGCGCCTCACCACCGGTGATCATCGCGCCCACAAGAATGATTCCCGAGATCGCGTTTGAAACAGACATTAGAGGCGTGTGGAGGGCGGGTGTGACCTTCCAAATCACTTGCCAACCGACAAAGCACGCCAACACGAACACCGTCAGATGGCTGAGAAACTCCTCCATTACGCCTCCGCTCCAGCCGCGCTCTCGACCGGGGTTTCGGGTTCGGCTGCGCCGGTCGGCGACGAGCGTCGATCGGTACCGGCGTGAACGACGGCTACCGCGCCCACGATCTCGTCGGTGAGATCGATCACCGGTCCGTCTTCGTCCCAAGCTTGAAGCAGGAGGTTCATCACCGTCCGGGCGTAGAGCGCGCTCGATTGATCCGCCATCCTCGAAGGCAAATCGGTGTACCCGAGGATCTTGACGCCATGCGCCTCGACCACCTCGTCGGCATGGGTCAGGGCGCAGTTGCCGCCGCGTTCGGCCGCCAGATCGACGATCACCGACCCGTGCCCCATCGACTTTACCATCTCCTCGGTGATGAGCACCGGGGCTGCCTGGCCGGGAATGACCGCCGTCGTGATGATGATGTCAACGTCGGCGATGTGGCTCGCCAGCAACTCCCGCTCGCGTTCGAGAAACGCATCTGATTGGGTTCCCGCGTATCCACCAGACGTCTCCTCGATCGCTTCCAGGTCGAGCTCGATGAACTTGGCGCCCAGCGACTCTACCTGCTCACGCACCGGCGGTCGGGGGTCGAAGGCTCGGACCACCGCCCCCAGCCGATGCGCGGTGGCGATCGCCGACAGCCCGGCCACACCGGCACCGATGACGAGCACGTGTGCCGGCGTCACCGTACCGGCCGCTGTCATGAGTAGCGGGAAGTAGCGACCGAAATCGTTGGCCGCTTCTAGCACGGCTTTATAACCGGCGATGTTCGCCATCGCCGACATGGCATCCATTTTTTGAGCTCGCGCAATCCGCGGGATGGCCTCCATGGCGAGCGCGGTGACCCCCCGATCGACCAGCGCTTGAACGGTCTCCTGGCTCGCCTCGGCAGTCAGAAACGAGACCACGATCGTCCCTGAGCGCATGCGCCCGATCTCCTCGGGCGTCGGCGGGCGGACCTTGAGCACGACGTCCGCCTCCCACGGCGCACTATCGGTGACGACCGTCGCGCCAGCCTCGACGTATGCCTGGTCGGGAACGGCCGCGGCCAAGCCCGCACCCGACTCGATGACAAACTCGGCGCCACGGTCGGACAGCTTGCGCACCGTCTCCGGCACTGCGGCTACACGGCGCTCGCCGAGCCACGTCTCTTTGGGAACCCCGAACCTCATGTGCCTCCAGGAAAGTCGTTCGGCCGGAAGATAATCGACCTTGCTACCTTGTGAACACCCTGTCATCGGAGCCTCGTCGCGAGTATCCTAGTGGGATGAGTGAGGGACGAATCGAAGCCATTCATATCGCCGTATCCAAAGGGGCAGCACCGACCGCCGTGAAAGCGGTGCAGGCGGTGACTGGGCACGGGCTCGAAGCGGATCGCTATGCGACGGGCAACGGCGTGAAGCCCGGAAAAGCGGGCGGCAAGCGCGCCGCCACACTGATCGAGGCCGAAGCGATCGAGGCGCTCGGGCAGGATTATAATGTTCGGATCGAGCCGGGCGAGTCACGGCGCAACATCACCACGCGCGGCGTGGCGCTCAACCATCTAGTGGGCCGTACCTTCCAGGTCGGCGAGGCCGTGTTGCGCGGAGTGGAACTCTGCGAGCCGTGCAACTACCTCGAAAACCTTACCCAGCCGGGCGTTCGGGCCGGACTCGTCCATCGCGGCGGTCTCCGGGCGGAGATCCTCGAAAGCGGCATGATAAGAGTCGGAGACGTGATCCATGCCTAAGCGGGATTGGTCGAAAATCAGTGACTCACGACTGGTCCAGGTCCTGGTTGTGTACTTGGCAGGCGGCTGGGCCACGCTGGAGGCCACCGGGCTACTGGTCGACGCTTTCGACGGGCCAAAATGGGTAGTCCGGAGCGCGTCCGTGATTCTGCTCGTCGGGCTCTTCGTCACCCTGCTCCTCGTATGGGCGCATTCACGATCCGCCGCCGAAAAGGGCGAGACCACCCGAACGAGTCGGCCGTTACTCGCTGGCGTGCTAACGATCTCGCTTTTGTTAGTCGCCGCCGCGTTGTTCTTCACCGTGCGGGATCGGGGTCGCAGTGTTGGCCCACAGCTGGCGGTTGCCGAAAGCGCTGGGCCCGGAATCGCGATTCTGCCCTTTAGCGTCAACGATCCCGAGCTGAACCGCTGGCGCGAGGGGATGATCGATCTTCTGTCGACAAATCTCGACGGCGCCGGGGGTCTACGGGCCATCGACAGCCGGACGGTGCTGGCACGCTGGCGTCAGCAAGCATCAGCGGATGAAACAGCCGACCTCCCGACCGCGCTGCAGGTCGCGCGCTCGAGCGGCGCCCGATACGCCGTAGTCGGCAGCGTAGTTTCGAGCGGCGACAACATGCGGGTAGGAGCGGATGTCTACGATCTGGATAATGGAGCCAACTTGGGTCGGGAGCAGGTCGAAGGCGCGCCGGATTCGATCTTCGGGCTCGTCGACCAGTTGTCGATCCAAGTACTGAGTTTGGTCTTCGAAGAGGGGGACGACGAGCTGCCAACAGTCGATCTGGCCGGCATCACGACGCGATCGGTTCCAGCGCTCAAATCGTACCTCGAGGGCGAAACTCTGTTTCGGTCGTCGAGCTTCCGCGAGGCGATTCCGGCGTACGAGGAGGCGGTCGAGGCCGATTCCACGTTCGCGCTGGCGTATTATCGGCTGAGTAGCGCGCTGGGTTGGCTAGAAACCCTCGCTGGCGAGAGAACCCAGGAGACCTTGGACGAAGCGGTCCGCTACGCCGACCGCCTACCGGAACGCGACCGCAATTTGCTCAAGGTCAGTCAAGCGTTTTACGAGAACCAACGCAACGCTACCGAGTTGGCGTTAACCGCCACACGACGCTATCCGCAGGACCCCGAGGCGTGGTTCCTACTCGGCGAGGTCTACTTCCACCGACGGACTCAGTCGATAGCGACGCGCGAGGACCAGGACGGCGCGTTCGGCCGCGCGACCGAGCTCGATCCATCCTTCACGCCGGCTTACCTCCACCCACTCGATAACGCATTCAGGTACGCCGACAGCACGGCAGCGACGCGGCTGATCGAGCGGTACGAACAATACGCCGCCGGTACCGAGTATGACGCTGCCTACGAGACCGCGTATCAGCTCCTGTTTGGTGATTCGCTCAGCCGGGCCCAACCTTCCATCCCGGACACGCTCTCCACCTTCGTTCTAGGGCGGGTCGCCAACCTGCTCCAGCACCCGCGGGGGTTCGGGGTGCGGAACGAGGTCATGCTGCGGCTAGCCGACCGACCGGAGACACGGGACCTGTATGCGACCTTCCTCCCGTTCATCATGATCAATGAGGGACGGCTCGAAGATGGGCTCCGCGCCCTGGCGGAGAGACCCCTCGACGATGGCAACCGAGGTGGGGCGCCTGACTACTTGGACCTCTTGTTGCTTTTTTACTACGGTGGCGTCGGAGAGGATGCCACCGCGTTGGCGGCAGCCTCGGAGCTTGGACCGGCGGACAGCCTTCCGAGCACCAAATGGCTGGTCGCTGGGTTGCTGGCGATCGAAGAGGGGCGCGAGCAGAAGGCCGACTCCATCAGAGTGCTGAGTCGGGAGTTTGTTGATCGCTTTTACGCTCAGGGCGATTCGGCACAGGCACGCAAGATAGAGCTCGGCATCATGACGCTCCAGGGCCGCCGTGCGATGTTGGAGGGCCGCGATGAGGAGGCGTTGCGGCTATTGGATGTGGTGTTCCGCGAGGATTCACCGCAGGTCGTGACCCCGTGGATCATGGAGCTCCTGGAGCGCATGGGGCGGCCGGAAGATGCGATCCGTTACGGGTTGGTTTTTGGCCCACAACCCTGGCTGGGGGTCCCGTTGGGAAAGCTGTACGAGGAGATTGGTGACCGAGACCGAGCGCTGGAAGCGTACGGCTGGGTCACGCTGGCGTGGCAGAACGCCGATCCGCTGCTCCAGCCCATGATCGCAGAGGCACGCCAGGCGATCGCTCGGCTGCGGGGACTCCAACGCGGCTGACCCCGTACCTCCCACCCGCAACACGCACAACACGCGACCGTCGCTAGCGAAACCCTTCTTTGATCCAATCGTAAGATTGGATAGAAGAAGGATGTCGGCATGGAGAGTAGGGAACGAATACGACGCAAGCTCGTAACCTTTTTGGTTGTCGTGTTCTGTCTCACATCGTTCTTCGCCGGATTGCTCATCGTCTCTGGCGAGACGGCGCAAGCCAACCCAGGCCACGTGTTCGCCATCATGTGGTCACCGGGCATCGCGGCCATTCTCACCTGCCTTTTCTTCCAGAGAAACCTGCGCGGCCTTGGCTGGAAGCTCGGGAAGCCGAGGTACCTCTTGCTCGGCTATGCGCTGCCGCTGTTTATCGGGCTGGTGACCTACTCGGTTATCTGGATCTCAGGCGTCGGGGATTTCCAGGTCATCACACCGTTCGGTACCAACACAAGTGGCATCGTGGGGATCGAGAATCCTTCGCTCAGGGTGGCGTTTCCCGTCATGCTGACGGTTGGGCTGCTACTCAGGATGGTGTTCGCTCTCGGAGAGGAGATCGGCTGGAGAGGGTTCCTGGTTCCTCATCTCGCCAAGATGATGTCGCTTCGAAAAGCCGCCTTGCTCAGCGGGGCGATTTGGGCCGCCTACCATTTGCCAGGCCTGCTGTTCCTGGATTACTACAGCGGGGGCCGGCTCAAGTCTGTCGTCTTCTTCTCGATCATGGCGATCGGCGCGTCGGTAATCATGGCGTGGATTCGGATCGTCTCTGGCAGCCTGTGGACGGCGGCGACATTTCACGCCAGTCACAACCTTGCCATCCAGGGGATCTTCGATCACTTCACTGTCGATACGGGGCAGACGACGTTCTTCGCCGGCGAGTTCGGCCTCGGCCTTGCGCTCGCCTACACGGTGGCAGCGGTCTGGTTCTGGAAGCGAATGCCTGGTTTACCGACGCCTGCACAGCCTACTCGACCTCGAGCAACACCTTCAGCACACTCGGCTTAGCGGCGTGCTCGAACGCGTTGAGCCCGTCTTCGAGCGGATACCGGGCGTGAATGAGCGGTGCGACATCGATCGTTCCGTTGGCCAGTAGCTCCAGCGCCGGCGCAAACGGCCCGCAGCGCGAACCCACCAACGTGATCTCGTCGACCACCAGCGCCGAGGCGTCAAACGTCAGATCGCCGGCATAGGTGCTCTTGAGGACCAGCGTGCCCCGAGGGCGTAGTGCGCGACGTGCCGTTGCAAACCCGTCGGCGTTACCGGTGCACTCGACGGCGATGTCGAACGTCGCGGGCCCGACCGAGTCCGGGTCGTCGATCGCGGTCCCATGCGAAGCGAGCAACTCGAGCTTCTCAGCGTGGCGGCCAAGGACGGTTAGGTCGCACCCCGTTAGTGCCAACGTCCGGGCGATCAGCTGACCCAGCTTGCCGTCGCCGACGACGAGCACACGATCGGTAGCGCTGACATCGATCTGTTGTTGGATCTCGAGTGCCGCCGCTAACGGCTCGGTGAACGTGCCGTGATCGTCGGACACGTTCTCCGGCACCACATGCAGATTATCAATCGGCAACGTGAAGTACTCGGCGAACGCGCCATGGCGGCCGACGATGCCGAGCACCGTTCGATGCTCACAGTGCGTCTTACGGTCTTCCCGACACGCCCGGCAGCTGCCGCAGACCGCGTTGATCTCGCCCACCACGCGTCGTCCCATCAGCTCGTCGGGTCCGGTTTCGACCACGCCGACGAACTCGTGACCGAGTACTCCGGTAAACGGGTAGTAGCCGCGAACAAGCTCCAAGTCGGTGTTGCAAATCCCGGCTCGCCGGACTTTGACGCGGGCCTCGCCGGCCGGCGGGTCCGGAGCCGGAACGTCTCGCACCTTGAGCCCACCGTCCTCGAGCCAGATCGCCTTCAACGCTAACGCCCCGCACCGGTCTGCATGAGCCCGGCGGCGAGCGTTTCGAGACGAGCGATCGACGCGTCGATGTCGCCGATTGTCGTCCGCGGATTGATCGGACAGAAGCGCAGCACAACCCGTCCGTCGAGCGTCGTCGAGCTGACCATCGTGAAGCCATCGTCGATGCTGGCTCTGACGAGCGCCGCGGAAATCCTGTCGGCCTCGGAGTCAGACAACCCCGAAGGCGCGTAGCGAAACGTGACCACCCCTAGCTGGGCCCTCGTCACGACCTGCCAAGCGGAAGACCCGCGAAATACGGTTTCCGCGTGCTCGGCGTAGTCGAGCCCTTTCTCGACCGCCTCTCGGAACGCTGCCAGCCCGAACACTTGGATCGACAGCCATAGTTTGAGCGCTCGAAAACTGCGTGTTAGCTGGATGCCGTAATCGGCGAAGTTGATCTCTTGGGTCTCGCCTTCGACGTCGCGCAGATAGTCGGCGCGAACCGCGAACGTGCGCGCTAGAGCGCGCGGCTCTTGGACCAGGACACAGCCGATCTCGTATGGTTGAAACAGCCACTTGTGCGGGTCCAGCGCGAGCGAGTCGGCGCGCCCGAGACCGGCCAGCGCGGTTCGCCCACGATCGGTGAGAACGGCGGCGCCTCCGTAAGCCGCGTCGACGTGCAGCCACAGATGCTCGGCGGCGCAGAAGTCGGCCAACTGGCCGAGCGGGTCGACGGCGCCGGTGTTGGTCGTGCCTCCGTTCGCGATCACGCAAAACGGTCGTCGGCCGGCGGCGCGATCGGCGACAACCGCTTCACCCAACGTGGCCACATCCAACCGATAGCCGTCGTCCGATGGAAGTCGACGGAACTGTTCGTGCGTAAACCCGAGGACCTTGAGCGCGCGATCGATGGCGGTATGCGTCTGATCGGACCCGTACGCGACGGCGCCGCGGAAGTCGTCGTCCAGTCGTTCGTGCCGCGCGACCGCCAGCGCGGTCAAGCTGGCCATCGACCCACCGCTCACGAACAGCCCACCGGCCGACGATCCCATGCCGCACAGCTCCCGCAACCAATCGATCGTCACCAGCTCGAGCGTCGCTGGCCCCGATGATTCGATCCATGTGCCGGCAAAAACGTTATGGCCGGCCGCGAGCGCATCGCCGAGAACACCTACGAAGTTGCTCGGACTCGGCACGAACGCGAAGAACCGCGGATGGTGAACCCGACCCATATGGAAAAAAACATCGCGCTCGAGTCGCTCGAGCACGGTCTCGGGATCGCTACCCTGCTCGGGGGGGGGCTCCCGCAGCAACTTTTCGAGCGTCGCTCGATCGGTGGTGCAGCCGGCGTGTTGATCTCTGAGCGTGGTAGCGTGTTCGACTAACAGATCGACGACCCGATACCCGAGCGAGCGCATCGCCTCGGGCGAAAGCTCGAGCGATCCGTCCCCCAACGCTCGAGCTAACGGGTCTCGGGAACGTAGGGCATGACCGCCAGCGGTCGGCGGGGGCCTTCGCGAAGCACCACACCGACGCCGGTCAGCGCGCCACCCAGCTCGTCCCGGACCCAACGCGCCGCCATCGCCTCCAGGCCGGGTGTTGCGCGGC
>DAOWHI010000288.1 GCA_030641505.1 Gemmatimonadota bacterium
GGCGTCGGGGTCGCGTAGGCGTAGCAGCGGTCCTCGCGAACCAGGATCAGCTATAGCTGTTGTTCTCACACTTGGTTCCACCCTTCGTGCGCGGCGCCGGTTGAGAAGCCCCCGTCACCGATGTATGCCATGCACACGCGGTCCTCGTTTCGAATGCGAGCAGCCAACGCGACCCCGGCGATTACCGAGATCATGTCACCGAGCATCGAGACCGGACCGACAAAGCCGTGCTCGAGATCGCCAAAGTGGACGTTCAAGTCCTTACCACCAGAGGGACCGGTTCCCTTCGCCATGTACTGTTTCAGGATGTCTACCGGTCGAACACCCATGACGAGGATCGATCCCAGATTGCGAATCAGCGGCGTCAGGTAGTCACCATCCCTGAGCGCGTAGGCGGTGCCCACCGACTCCGCCTCCTGACCTAATGAGCGATAGACACCGCCCACCACCCGACCTTGTCGATACAAGTTGACGAGCCGCTCCTCGAGCTCGCGGTTGAGCAGCATATACCAGTAGAGGTCGAGGTGTTGTGTTCGATCGATGGCGAGGTCGTCGGGGACGACGATCTCCAGGGTCTCGCTGGCAACGGTAATCGAGTCAGGGAGCATACTACTCCCGGTATATCAGGAACCGAGCCGAGTCGGCGCCCGGGAACTCGATCACGCGGACGGCGTAGGGTGCCAGTCGAACCGCGTTCGACAGATCCGTCTGGCGGACCACCTTGACTCTCTCCCGAACTTCTTCCCCGCTCGCATTCTTCAGCTCGATGGTGACGAACGCGACTCGATTGCCGGGTTCGTAGACCGGCATCCCCACGAGCAGGCTGCCACCATCGACCTCGACACTGTCCCCGACACGGAGAAAGATCTCCTCCTGCCAGACGTCGGGTCCGGGACTACGCTCCCCTTGTGATCGCGGGCAGGCAGCCCCGAGCATCAACACCGCGAGACAACTCGCCGCGAGGCCTCGCAATATCATCGCTTCGCCTTCCTCTCTTCGCGCAGACGCTTGTGCACTTCGTAGTTCTCGCGCCACGGCTGGCGATCGAAGTAACTCCGAGTCGCATTACGGACCCGAGGTGACAGCAAGAAGATCCCCAGCAGGTTCGGGAGAATAACGATCCCCAGGAAAACGTCGCCCATCGCCCAGATGGCCGCCAGTGGGGCGACCGCACCCACAAAGTGCATCGTCACGAATACCATCTTGTAGGGCAGGACCGCCTTGGTGCCAAACAGGTAAAAAACGCATCGATCGCCATAGTAGCTCCAGCTTATCGCCGTGGAGATCGCGAAAAGCAGCACGCTGACGAGAACGATCAACCCACCCCAGGATCCGGGCAGCCCACGCTCGAAGCCAAGTTGAGTGAGTGGCGCCGCGCTCTCCACCGCCGGACCGTGGAGCGAGGAGTATGTAGAGCCATCAACCGCAGTGGCGATCGCTGAGCCAGGATCCACGCGACCGGTGAATGGGTCGGTCATCTCAGGGTCGGTGTAAAACTCCCACACAGCCACCTCGTGCCAAGCGATCATCGCCTGACCCGTCGTGGCAACCGGCCGACCGTCCTCGATCAGGACCTCGGTCGGCGCACCGACACCCTCGAAGCCGCCATCCTCACTCTGGGAGACGTACGATAGATCGCCTCCCGAGAGTGCAATCTCGGTGGGCACGACCTCGTTCCAAACGCCGGTCGTGATGATCACCAGCGCGGTCATCGAGCAGATGACGATCGTGTCGATAAACGGCTCGAGTAATGCTACGACGCCCTCTGACACCGGCTCATCGGTTTTGGCAGCAGCGTGAGCGATCGGAGCTGAGCCCTGACCGGCTTCGTTGCTGAACAGACCTCGACGAACACCCCACATCATCGTGACCAGAAACGCGCCCACTCCGGTCCCGGCTACCCCTGCTGTCGGATTGAACGCCTCGGTCAAGATGAGCTTGAGGCCCGGCAGGATCTCACCAGCGTTCGCGAGCAGGATAATCAACGCCCCGGTGACGTAGATCGCCGCCATGACCGGGGCCATAATGCCGGTCACTTTTCCGATTCGGGTGATCCCACCGATGATCACCATTGCTACGATCGCTGCAGTCACCAACCCGGTGATCCATACGGGGATGCCGTAGGTCGTGAGCATCGTGTCTGCAACGGTGTTGGCCTGAATCGCGTTGCCGGTGAAGAACGCCGTGATCGCCAGAATCGCCGCGAAGAACACCGCCAACGGTTTCCACTTCGAGCCCAGTCCGCGTTCGATGTAGTACATCGGACCGCCGGCCACCGTGCCCTCCCACTTGTGAGCATCCAAATCCGGCGCCGTGACCGATCGGAACTTCTGGGCCAGGGTGACCTCGGTGTACTTGGTTGCCATGCCCAGGAACGCCGTAACCCACATCCAGAAGACCGCTCCGGGTCCACCGAAATGGATGGCGATCGCAACGCCGGCGATGTTGCCTATCCCAACAGTGGCAGATAGTGCGGTAGTAAGTGCCTGGAAGTGCGAGACGTCACCGGGCTCGTTCGGATCGTCGTATCGGCCGCTGGTCACCGCGAACCCGTGACTGAGTCGGCGGACTTGTATGAATCCCAGATAGATCGTCAGGTAGACCCCAACGCCAAGGAGCGCAATGACGACGAACGGTATCGTCTCGCCCTGAACCGGAATCCCGGACTCCCAAACGATACCCCCGAGCAGGTCGACCAAACGTTGAAAGGCTTCCATCTACGCTCCTGGTCAGTTGAGTTCAGCCAGCATGCAGCGGGCACTACCGCCGCCGTGCTTTTCGATCGTATTCAACGAAACGGAAACGAAATCGGCGTATTTCTGGATCGTAGATCGCTGCACATCGGTGAACGCCCGACCCGCACGGGTGGAGCCAACCACCAATCGATCACCACGAGAGTTCTCCAGCTCCAGCACATTCCCGCAGAATTCGTGCATTTGATCAAGCGTGATATCGATCAACTCGCGGCCCGATTCCGCGATTCGCGCGCGCACGTCATCGCGACTTGGCGGAGCAACAGCTTCAAGGCAGACAACTGCGAAATCCGAGCCTAGACTCAACAACACATTGGTGTGATACACCGTTTTTCCTTCGCGACCATGACTCTTGAATAGAACCGGCGTGAAATCAAACAGCCGGCACCATTCGTACACTAGGTCGCTATGCGTCCGCGGCGATTCGCTGGCGTAGACGAGCCGCTCGCGGTCATCGATCACGAGGCTACCCGTTCCTTCCAGGAACCGGCCCTCCTGCTCCGCCGATGACAGATCGATGATCTCATCGTAGCGAGCGTTCAAATAGGCCACGATTTCCGGCCTTCTCTCCTGACGGCGGTTCTCGGCTTTGAGCGGATAGAGGACGACTCGTCCTCCATGGTGAGTGCTGAACCAGTTGTTGGGAAAGGCCGCGTCTGGGGAGCCCTCACGTTCTGCGGCAAAACTGACGACTTCGACATCCCGTCCGATCAAGGCATCGCGGAGCTCGCGAAACTCGGCTCTGGCACCGGCCTCGACACTCTCGCGCCAGCCTTCGGCCGCAGCCTGCTGGAAAATGTTATCGCTCTTCGTCTCGGGGTTTGATGCGAACCCGATCGGCTCTACCATGAGAACGCCACGCGCCGCCATGCGGGTCTCCGTCAGTCAGGGGGCTCACCTTCGTCAGCCGGCGGGCGCGAAGATAACGTATCCCGGCGTCTGAAACAGGGGCGGGAACGGGTGGCACGAGCCCGACACCGCAAGATATCATAAGGTTCTAATCAATCATGCCATGCGACAAACCGTTGATTGAAGGGAAGGGTTCGATGCGAAGAACGCTTTGGTGGCTCGGGGTCGCAGCGCCAATCGCTGTCCTTGGCTGCTCTGACACCGGTGACGAAATACGTGAAGCGCCTCCGTCGGCGACGGATTCGACCACCGTGGCATCAACGAGCGGCACCACCGCCTTCGGTGACGATGTCGGTCTCCGCGTGTTGGTCAGCGCCAACTCGTTCGAGAAAACGCTGGCCCGGGCGGAAGCCGCCGTCAACGACGAAGGGTTGGTGATTATCGCACGAGTGGACCATTCTGCAGCCGCTACGAAGGCCGGCCTCGACCTAGCGCCAAGCACGGTCCTGATCTTCGGACGCGCGGAGGCTGGAACCCCCTTGATCGCGGCCGCGCCAACCGCAGCCATCGATCTGCCAGCAAAGCTGCTTGTCTGGCAGGAACTGAGCGGCGACGCCGAGGGCATCGTGCGAGTCGCGTTCAACGAACCGGCATACTTGGCGTGGCGACACGAGATCCCAGCCGATACCGAGTCACTGGATAACGTCGGCGCGGCGGTAGCCCGAATTGCGAGTCAGGCGGTCAAGCCTCGGTAGGATTCAAGATTCGAGCGCTGCGGATGTAATCGAGTTTGGGGAACTCCCGCTCCAGGTAGGCGTTGCCCTCGGTGTGGATTCGATCTTGCCGGGGGCCGTTCCCCTTCGGAGCTCCTTCTCCGTAGCCGGCGTGCAGCCGATCAACGACATCCATCCCGGAAACAACCTTGCCGAGCGGTGCGAAGCCGAGCCCGTCGAGCTGCGAATTGTCACGGTAATTGATGAACAGCTGCGTGGTGCGCGTACTTGGTCCCGCGTTGGCGAAAGTAAGCGCGCCTCGAGTGTTGCTCGCTGCGACTGGATCGTCGGCGATCCGCGCCTTCCGCCACTTGTCGCTGACACTCGGGTTCGCTGCGATCCCGAACTGGGCCATGAAACCGTCGATGACACGAAAGAACCGGACACCATCAAAGAACCGCTCAACGACCAACTCGTACAGCCTCTCAGCCCCGAGCGGAGCCAGCTCGCGACGAACCTGGACCGTGAACGAACCCTTCGTGGTCTCGAATTGAATCGAGTATGTCTCTGGTGATGAGGGGGTCAGTAGTGGATCGCCTCTCCATATACCGCGTGAGCGGCTTCGTGAACGCTCTCCGAGAGCGTCGGATGAGCGTGAATCGTGTGGATGAGCTCGGCGACTGTGCCTTCCAAACGAAGGATCGCAGTCCCTTCCGCGATCAGCTCGGTCGCCTTGTGACCGATGATGTGGATACCGAGTACTTCGTCGTAGCGGGCGTCAGCGACGATCTTGACGAAGCCGTCGGTGTGCCCAGCGAACGGATCCCGGCCTCTGGCTAGAAACGGGAAGCGGCCAACACGAACGTCGAAGCCCTGGTCTACTGCATCATTCTCGGTGAGCCCGACACTCGCCACTTCGGGCTCGCAGTAGGTGCAATTAGGGGTCTCCCCATAGGGCACTGGTTGAACGTCGTGTCCGGCGATCCGCTCGACGACCATAACCCCCTCCATCGACGCCACATGAGCGAGCC
>DAOWHI010000193.1 GCA_030641505.1 Gemmatimonadota bacterium
GATCGACTCGGCCAGCCACCGTCGTATGCCGAAGATCGACAATGCGGTGAACACGATCCCGCTCACGAATACCGCTCCTAGCGCCGTTTCCCAACTGTGGCCCATGCGGCCGACCACGGTATAGGCGATGAATGCGTTCTGTCCCATGTAGGGCGCGATGGCAAACGGCCGCTTGGCGTAGAGACCCATCAACAGTGTACCGAACGCGGCACTCACGATCGTGGCAACCATTGACGCGCCGAACGGGATTCCGGCGGCCTCCAGGATCTTTGGGTTCACCACGATGATGTACGCCATCGTCGCAAACGTCGTCGTGCCGGCGAGAAACTCGCGGCGCCAGGACAACGCGATCTCGTGCTGAGTTCTTGTGTCAGTCATGACCGCCGAGCGATCCTAGTCAGGGAATCTCGCCGCGGCCATGAACTACCAACCCTCCCCGTAGGTGGCCCGACGGGTTATCGTGTGGATCGACTCGCAATCCAGCAGGGAGGTACGCATTGAACGAACAGGCCTCGTCGTCGGATACCACCGGCTTGGACCCCAAGCTCGGGGGACTTCTGAGCTACATCGTTCCACCGATCACCGGGATCGTGCTGTTTCTCATGGAGAAGGAGGATGACGTCATCCGATGGCATGCCGCCCAGTCGATCGTGTTCGGGGTCGCATGGGTTGCGCTGTGGGTCATCTTCACGGTGTTCTCGACGATCTTGGGGACCATCATCCCGATCATCGGTGCGCTGGTAGGCTTCTTGATCTGGATGGTTCTCATTATTGGCGCGTTGATCTTGTGGGTGATCTGCCTGATCAAGGGTTACTCGGGTCAGAAGTGGCGCATGCCGCTGTTGGCGCAGTACGCAGACCGTATCGTGGCACCCAAGCCGGCTGCCTCCTAACCGCGGCACTCCTTGCTCGACGTATCACCCGAGCGGTTCGAAGCGCTCGTGTCGAAGGCGTTGGACCGCCTGCCGTCCGAGTTCGAGGAGCACCTCGAGAACGTGTCGGTCGTCATCGAGGAGACGCCTGATCCGGACCTCCTGACGTCGATGGGTCTCGACCCGGACGATCCCGAAGATGCTTTGTTCGGGTTGTACGAAGGTGTGCCGCTGACTGAGAGGCTGCACGATGATGTGTTGCTCCCCGACCACATCACGATCTTCCGCCGACCGTTGCTGGATTGGGCTGAATCGGAGGACGAAGTCGTTGAGGAAGTGCGGGTGACCGTCCTCCACGAGATCGGCCATTTCTTTGGGTTGGACGAAGACCGGTTAGACGAGCTGGGCTACGCCTGATCAGGGGCTGGTCGGCGTCTCCGATGGCGTCGGTCGGTTGGTGACGAGCAGATAGCGACGCGTGGCCGCTAGCGTGACGACCGGTACGCCCGTTCGCGCCGCGATTCGTTCCTGCTCGCGACGCCGGATTACGAACAGTGCTCTCCGAGGATCTCGAAAGCGTGAGTAGAAAACGTCATCGTCGGTGAACACGTATGCCCGCCACGACGTATCGTCCTCGAACCGGGTTTCGCGCCCCTCGCCGGTTACTGTGATCAGTCGTTGGTTCAGGTAGAACGGGAACGCTCTTGGCCAAGCGCGAAAGGCGACGATCGGTTCGTCACCCACCTGGTGCTCGGTGGCCGCGACGGCGAGCGGTCGTGAAATCTTGAAGAACGCTTCGACGCGTGGATCGCCCAGCGCTTCGTAACCCGTCAGGTAGACAACCAACAGCGGCGCCAGGCAACCCGCAAACGCCAGATCGAACCGCTGCCATCTCGCCGCGACGATGGCCATGAGCCCGCCGCCGATCGACACCGGTCCGGCGATCAGACTGACCGCGCGCAATGGATCTGGTAGCTCAGCGCGAAACGCGGCGATCAGAAGGCCGCCGCCCAAGGCGAGCGTGACCGCGCCCAGCGCGCGGGTTACGACGCGGGCGCGAGGCCGCTCCTTGGCCGCCGCCCACCACGATCCCGCGAGCATCGCAACGGCGGGTAGCACCGGCAACACGTAGTTGGCGCGCTTGGTTGGAAACAACGAGAAAATCAGTAGGGGGAACACGGCCCAAACGACGACGTAGGGCACATTCGGCCTCGGCCGTCGACGGGCCAGCTGGAGCGTCGCCGGGATAATCCAAGGCCCCGCCGCCCAGACCACGGTGGTGAGGAAGAACCAGACCGGTGCGCGCTCGCCTTCATATGGCGACGTGACGCGGCCAACGGTTTGGAGGCCGAGCCAGAAGTCGATCAGCTGTGGGTGACGAGCGGCGGAGACCACGTACCACGGAAGCGCGATGGCGAGCGCGAGTGCCACGCCAATCGGATCCCACAACCGTCGCAGGCGGCCCCAACTATTGGTCAAGGCTGCCCATACGAGCGCCGGCGCGACGGTCCACAACAGCACCACCGGGCCCTTGGTCAAGAACCCCGCCCCCACCGCTCCCCATGCCAGCCACCGCCAACCGCGAGCCCGTGTCGGACCGGTGGCGCGGCGCGCGGCATCCGTCGCTAGCACGACCCACATCGTCAGGTACATGTCGCTGGTCACACTGCGCGCTAGCGCGAAGAACAGCGGCGCGCTCAACAAGCAAAAGAATGCGTACGGCGCCGCCGCCGGTGGGCCTGTCTCGGCCGCCCAGCGATACGTCACCGTGAGCACCACCAGCGCAGCCACGACGAGCCCGATGCGGGCGCCCAGCTCGTCGATGCCAAAAACGGTCAAGCCTATGCCAGTCGCCCAGTAGGTGAGCGGTGGTTTGTCGAAGTGGATGATGTGGTTAAGACGCGGCGTCATCCAGTCGCCGCTGCGCACCATGCGGGCGGCGATTTCGGCGTAACGTGCTTCGGTCGACTCCCAGAGCCCGTACGCCCCGAGGTGCCACAGCAAGAGCGTCGCCGCTGCCACAAGCAGAACCGGCAGCGGTCGCGTCACGCGGCAGCGTCCTCGCGCCGCAGTAACACCAGGTTCCTAAGGTAGACAAACAAACCGCCGGATTGCCCGAGCACGAATACCGGGTCGCGGCGCCAGATCGCGTAGCTCAGCAGGACCATCCCGCCGGCGATCGAGAAATACCAAAACGCGCGCGGCACGATGCTTCGGCCGGCGCGCTCGCTGGCGACCCACTGGACGAAGAAACGACTAAAGAAACACACCTGGCCCAGCAGGCCGATCGTGATCCACAACTGTCCTGCGGTCACTTGGGGGCCTCCTTTCCCGGGGTAGCGCCCGAAGGCTCCCGAACCTGGTAATCGATGGAGTGTCGTCGTAGCCGCCGCAGCATCAACAGATCCGCCAACCCGCGCCACAGACGGTTATTGATTCCGTACTTCGATTCTCCCGCTCGCCGCGGCCGATGTGAGACCTCCCGCTCAACGATCGTCACCCCCTGCATGCGCAACAGCGTCGGCAGGAAACGATGCATGCCCTCGAACCGTACCGCGCTCAAGAACGCTTGACGGGGGAAGATCCTGAGCGAGCACCCGACGTCCGTCACGGTGTCTCCGCTCAGTCGATTTCGCGTCGCGTTGGCGATCCTCGACGAGACCCGTCGTACCCATGAATCGACGCGCCCCACGCGAACGCCGTTGGCCATCTCCGCCTCACCGCTTTCGATGACCGGCCAGAGAACCGCCAGGTCGGCGGGATCGTTCTGGCCATCCCCATCGAGCGTCGCGATCCACCGGCCGCGGGCCGCTTCGGCGCCGGCGATCAACGCTGTCGATTGCCCGTAGTTCCTGGTCAGCGATACCGATCGCACTCGCGGATCGGCCGCGGCCAGTGCGGCGACGATCGCCGGTCCATCGTCGGTGGAGCCGTCGTCCACGTATACGACCTCCCACTGGGGCCCTAGGGCGTTCAGCACCGGGACGAGTTCGGCGTGGAGGGGGCGCAGGTTCGCCCCCTCGTTGAGGAACGGGATGACGATTGACAGGTCGACCGTGGGGCTCATCGGCGGGAAGGCACCTCAGCTACTTGATTCGGTTAGGTCCAGACACGAAGCCGCGGAATTGACCATGAACGGATTCCTAACTATAATTGATCATAACTGTTCAAGCTCGCTCGGACGAGGTTCCAAGAAAGGGGCGATTGACGCCGCAGGGAGGAGAAATGACCGAGAAAGAACCCGTATTCCTTAGGATTGGCGACGCGGCTCGGCTTCTCGGAGTCTCGATCAGCACGCTGCGCCGGCTCGAGAAGAACGGGCGGTTGGGCGAGTAC
>DAOWHI010000030.1 GCA_030641505.1 Gemmatimonadota bacterium
CGGCCGTAACTTGGTCGAGCATCTCTTCTGATCGCATGCCAGTGTATGGGCCTGATGCGACGACCGTACCGTGACCGGTGTAAGCTTCGTCGCGGTCGGTATCGGTCGAGTCGGGTTCAATCACCCACACGATCGGGAGATTCAGCGCCTGGACGAAGTCGAAATCACGCTCGTCGTGAGCGGGCACACCTTGAATCGCGCCTGTGCCGTAGCTGGCGAGCACGAAATCCGCGACCCAGATCGGTACCTGCTCCCCGGTCAATGGATGGAGCGCGTAGGCACCGGTGAACTCGCCGGTCTTCTCGGCGTCGCTCGATGTACGCTCGATCTCCGAGAGCCGACGGGCACGCTCGCGGTACGCGTCGACCTGGGCCCGATGCGCATCGGTCACGATGTCATCCAGCGCGCTGTGCTCTGGCGCCAGCGCCAGGAAGGTAACGCCGTAGAGCGTGTCCGGACGGGTCGTAAACGTCTTGATCGAGGCCTCTCCGTCGCCGACCTGCCAGTTGATCTCGACCCCGATTGAGCGACCGATCCAGTTTCGCTGCAACGTCTTCGTTCGCATCGGCCAATCGACGCGGTCGAGCCCATCCAGCAGTTCATCCGCGTAGTCGGTGATCTTGAAGAACCATTGGGTGAGATCTCGCTTCTCGACCAGCGCGCCACAGCGCTCGCAGACGTTGCCTTCGAGGACTTGCTCGTTTGCGAGCACCGTTTGGTCGGTCGGGCACCACCAGACGGGTGCCGCCCGCCGGTAGGCCAGCCCGGCCTTGTAGAGCTCGAGAAAGAGCCACTGAGTCCACTTGTAGTACTTGGGGTGGCTGGTGTTGAGCGTGCGCGCCCAATCCCACATCGCGCCCATCGTCTTGAGCTGCTCGATCATGTTGACGACGTTGCGATCGGTGGAATCCTTGGGGTGGATTCCGGTCCGCACGGCATAGTTCTCGGCCGGTAGGCCGAACGCATCAAAGCCGATCGGCTCGAAGACCGATCGGCCACACATGCGTTGAAACCGGGCCCACGTGTCGGCCGGTCCATAGTGGTACCAGTGGCCGACATGGAGTCGATCGCCGGAGGGGTAGGCGAACATGACGAGCGCGTAGCAGGGATCCGCCGCAGCCTCGAGGTCGGCCCGGAACAGATCCCCGGCTTCCCATTCCGCGCGCCACTTTGGCTCGATCGCGTGGGGGTCGTAACGATGCTCGGTCATGCTTCGCTTTTGTAGGGGTAAAAACAGAGAGCGGCGAGAACCCGCTCCCGCCGCTGGTTATCACGCATCAGACAGCTGCAAAGTAGTTTCGCCATCCCGCTCGATCAACCGGGCGACCGGGGCTTTTGGTGGCGCTCTAGATTTCTTCGAAAACCCCCGAGTAGACAACGCACGCGTGACCGGTGAGATGCGGGGTGAGAGCAGCAGGGTCGCTCTTCCCGGCCGGCGGTGTGAAATCGACCTCGAGTGGAAAGCCACCGCTGGTCTCGACCCGGATCGGGGGTTCTGCGGACTCCCATGACCACGCCAGGACAGCGGCCGCGACGGCGCCGGTTCCACACGACAACGTCTCGGCCTCAACGCCGCGCTCGTAGGTGCGCATCTGGATCCGGTGTCGATCTCGGATTGTCACGAAATCGACGTTCGTGCCCGCGGGCTGCCATCGCGAGTCCAGCCTCAACCTCCTCCCCTCCCCGCTTATGTCGTGGGTCGCCAACTCGTCGACCGTGGCCACGACGTGCGGTGTCGACGTATCGACGAATCCGACATGCTGGTACGTGGATCCTTCCAGGTCTGGATAACTGTCGACAAGCCCGGTCGGCTCGGGAAGTCTTAGCCTGACAGTCGGTTTGGCGGGATCGTCAACCCGTGCCTCCAGGGTACCGCTTCCGGTGGCTACGCGAACCAGCGGTTGGGGCGCGGCATCAATCATCCGCGCGTAGCGGGCGATGCACATCGCACCATTGCCACACATCGGGGCTTCGCTACCGTCCGCGTTGTAGTACACCATCCTCACATCTGCGTTGGCGTCGTCCTCCAGCAGCAAGACCGCATCCGCGCCAACGCCCAGGCCACGTCGACACAATCGGATCACCGGCTCGCCGTCGCCAGGAAACCAGTGCGGGCGGTTGTCGAGCACTATGAAATCGTTTCCACCGCCCGACATCTTCAGGAACGGATGTGACCTCACGACCGGTCAAGCCAAGGCGCGATGCGCCAGCATCGCATGCGCCACACCATCCAAATCGCCTCCCAGACGATGGCTCGATTCATCTTACTGCTACCGACGTTGCGATCGACAAAGACGATGGGGATCTCGACCAGCCGAAAGCCCGCGCGATCCGCGCGAAACACGGTTTCGATTTGGAACGCATAGCCGGTGGAGTGGATGCGATCCAGGTCGATCGTTTCGAGAACTTTACGCCGATAGCACTTGAACCCGCTGGTCAGATCGTTGAGCGACAACCCGGTCACCATTCGTGCGTAGGCATTGGCCAACCAGGACAACAGCAGCCGCCCCATCGGCCAGTTCACGACTGTTACGCCGCGGGTATAGCGTGAGCCGATGACCAGATCGAAGTCGTCGGCCAACTCCAGAAACTCCGGCAGGTGACGGGGATCGTGTGAGAAGTCGGCGTCCATCTCGAACACCAACTGGTAGTTACGCTCGAGCGCAAAGCGAAATCCATCGATGTACGCCGTTCCGAGACCCAGCTTGCCCGGTCGGTGGATGACGTGAACCCGCTCGTGATTGTTCGCCAGCGAGTCGGCAACCTCACCGGTACCGTCCGGCGAAGCATCATCGATGACGAGTACCTCTAAACGCTCGCTTTGCGCCAGGACCTCGTGTACGAGCGGTTGCAGGTTCTTCCGCTCGTTATAGGTGGGGACGATGACGAGGGCGTCACGCATCGCGGTTGGAGATGATGGACCCGAACCTCAGTGGCACCTCGCTTGTCGATTGTAACTCAGGGGTGTCGGGTTTGTCGCGCATCGTGTCGGCGTGCCGAGCGTACCAGGCGGCCCCCGGGATCGCCGTCAGCCCGTGCGCGACGATGCTCATTAGTACGGTGAAAACGACGATCGAAAAAATGAGATCGGTTGACATTATAGCCGAGCGCTCGACGATCAACAGGCCAAACAGGATCGACGCCAGCCCGCGCGGTCCGAACCAGCCGACAAACGCGACCGTGGGCCAACTCAGGTTCAAGCCGAGCAAACTAAGCCAAACCGGGACGATACGGATCACACTCAAGCTCAACAGGCCGTACAGCAGAACGCTGCCGCTAAACAAGCCGGACATCTGCGGGACCAGGACGGCTCCGAACACGAGAAAGACGAGCAATGTGAGCAATTGGCCTTCAGCTTCCGCGAAGGCGTACAGCCCGTGACAATGATCACGCACAGCAGCACCCAACGCGAGGCCCGCGGCGAAGGCGGCGATAAACCCATTGCCGCCGATGGCTTCAGAGATACCGAAAGCTAACAACGCGAGGCCGATCAGCGAGAGGTCACGAAACACGTCGCTCATCCAGCCCGTGGAAACGGCCCGATCGACGAGCCAGCCGCCGGCCAGACCAACCGCCACTCCGACCGCGGGGCCGATGGTGACCTGGAGTACCGCGAACCGAATCCACCCCACGGTCCCATCCGCGGTCTCGGAGGCACCGGCCAGCGCCAGGCAGATCAGCAACACGGGAAGCACGAGCCCATCGTTGAGCCCGCTCTCCACGTTCAGCGCTTGGCGTATCCGCACCGGCACGCGGAGGTTGGATACGACCGCATGACCTAACGCGGCATCGGTAGGCGCGAGCATCACGCCCAACACTGCAGCTTCCCAGATCGAGAATGAGGGAAAGAGAGTGGTCGCCAGCAAGGCGCCCATTACGATCGTCAAGGGTAACCCGATGCCGAGGAGACGCACCGGCACGTTGTGATCACGGATCAGAGTTCGGACGTCAATTCTCGCTGCGTCGGTAAACAGGACTAGCATCAACGTCACCTCGGCCAGCGTGTGGATGGCGGCGTGCTCGATTTCCGGTGCCGCGAGAGCAAGTCCGAGCGGACCGACGAGCAGTCCAGCGAAGGTGAACATCATCGGTGGGGTGATGGCGGTTCGCTCGATCCGGTTGGATACCAAGCCGTATCCGACCACGCAGGCCCCGATCACGATGAGGGCGAACGTGCCGCTCACTTCTTCTGCTCGCTACCGGCGGTGGCGGCCGTCGATAAGTCGCGATACCCGAAAAGGGCGGCCAGCGCCGCCGCGACGGCGACTTCGATAGCGGTCAACCATAGGCGCGATAGGATCGCGGCGGCGGCAGCTGCCGATGGTGGCAGAAACCGCGCCAGTAGAAGTGCGTACACGCCCTCCCTCACGCCGATGCCACCTGGCGCGAAGACCGCCAGCCAACCGACCGCGTATCCGGCCGCGCTGACGCCGACGAGGGGCCAGAGATCGGCCGCGGCGACCACCGTCAAACCAGACAAGAAGAGGTAAAACCCGGTGCCGAAGAAGAACCACGCGACGACGTAGCCGATCACCAGCAACCCGCGCTGACGCATCCCGATCGACACGGTCTCGGAGACATCGTTGGGTTGCCAGCGCGACAGTACGGCTCGGACACCATCGAACAGCGGCGTGAAGACGAGCGCCGCTAGGCCAACGAGCACCACGAACGGCAGCCACGTTGGCCCGGGGATCGAGCTGCCGCCCAACGTGGCGACGGTCACGATCACCGCACTGCCGATCACAAACGCTTGCGCCAGCACGCTGGCTGCAACGGTGGTTGACGAGGAGACACCTTTGGCGCGGGCGAGATAGGCCGTTCCGGCGAGCTGAAACACCTTGCCAGGTATGTACCGCGCGAGGTTGCCGAAGTACCAGATCCGATGCGCGTCGACCAAAGTCAGCCGACCGCCCAATGCGTAAAGGAGCTTTCGCCACAGAACCACGAATAGGCTGTACGCAGTGATGACGCAGAGCGAGCCCAGGGCCAATCGGGGCCAGTGAAACGACCATGAATAAGCCTCGACCTGGTTCCAATGGCGAGCCACGTACCATACCAGAGCGACGAGTACGATTGTCGCTCCGACTCGCTCGAGCCACGCCAACCGTCGGCGGTCACGCGCCGGGCCGTCGACCGGGCTCAGCTTGCCGAGTCTTTCTTGCGCCACGTAGCGACCAACAATCCAAGCCAGAGCGCCAAACCGCCGAGGCTACCCCATCGCCCGTAGGTCACGAACGGATCTTCGAACTCCATTTCGATCCGATGCTGGCCGGCGGGAACGGCGACAGCCCGGAGAGCGACGTCGACTTGCGAGACCGGTGTCGGCTCACCATCGATCGTAGCTCGCCAGTACGGGTGGTAGATCTCACTCGTGACGAGCAATCCGTCGGCTGCCATTTGTGCGTCGAGGATTAGACGATCGGTGTCGCGTGTGACCCATTCAACGGTGCTCGGTCCCGATTCCGCGCTGCCCAACGCGGGACGCTCTGCCTTGCTCGTCAGGATCGCGGTGTGAAGGGGATCGAAATCGGGGTCGAGGAGCCGAGCGCGTGCGTCAGGCGCATCGTCGACGCGTACCGCGTCATGGACGACCCAAGCCCGCGGCGTCACGGCTTGCCGCGCGTAGACGTGACGCCCCCCGTCCTGGTGAACGAGGTCGAAGCCGGCTGCCTGCACGGCAGGCCCCGAGATCACGTACCGCACGTTCAACAACGACCACACTTGGGGCTCAGCCAGTCCTTGTAAGTCCTCACCCACCAGATCGTCCCACCAAGCCAATCGAAAGTTCTGCGAGCCGGTGACCGACTCGATCCCGAACAGCATGAGGTCGTTGGGGCCGTAGGCGGTTGGCAGGGGCCAGATGCGAAACGGTGCGGGCTGTTGCCGCAAAAAGTCGACCGTCGGGTCGGCACCGGTGACGCGCTCGATTGGTAACGTGTCATAGAAGTCCCGGTCCACACGCCAGAGATCGACCAGCGCGATGACGGCCAGGATCGCACACGCGATCAACGGCGTCAGTCGCCGACGAGCGGCAAGCCAGCAGATCGCCACGCCAGCACCCCAGAACAGGGCGAACAAACCCAACCCCGTGACGAACGCGGGCATCGCCTGCAGGATGTCGGGGGTGCGACGGGCGCTGAATTGCGTGTCGTAGAGCAGGCTCGTCCATATGTTGGCGAAACCGCTGGGTGCGGTGGTTGCCCAGGCCCACAGAGCGAACCAGACGACGCCCAGGCCGCCAGCGACCTTCCACGCTAAATGTCGGCGATCCGCCAGAGCTTCCCACCGGTCGTAAAGACACTGGGCGCCGAACCCGGCCAATACGCAAGTCGAGAGCGCAACGACCGAGTACATCATCGCCGGTGCACGAAACGACTTCATGACCGGAAGCGTCCAGTAGAATAGGCGGTGGACTGGTGTCGCCGCGCCCCAGGCGAAGAGAAGGCCACCGATGGCGAGCGCGGCGAAGAACCATACGCGAGCCGATCGTCGAACAACCAGCGCCAGCAGCGCCAGCAGAACCGGCACCGCGCCCAGGTATTCGGTGTGGAGCTTGAACGGGTTAGTGCCCCAATACTCGCGCAAGTATCCCTGAAACCCGGGCCATACTGTGGCCAGCGTCTCTTGTATCGGCATCGACCACGAGGATGCGTATTCGTACCCACGATCGGCGCGATGCGAAAACTGTAGCATGTTGGCCGTCGGCCAGATCTCGATCAGCGCCAACAGGCCAGCCAACGCGTATGCGCCGACGAACGACGCGCCGAGCAGCGCAACGGTCCGGATGGCGTGCGTTTCCCGGTACAGCTGGACCAAGCGAAATGCGACATACGCCGCGACACCCATGGCCGCGAAATACATCATCTGGACGTGCGGTGTAAACGCTTGCAGCGCAACGACCGCCGTGAGCCACAGAAACCAGTGCGGGCGACGGCGTTCGATCGCGCGCTCGGCCAGCAGGAACAGTGCCGGGGTCCAGCTCATGGCAAACATCCGGCCGTCCTGACCGGCGTACAGATGGCTCATCAGGTAGCCGGTGAAACCATATGCGACGCCAGCAACGAGCGCCGCTCC
>DAOWHI010000139.1 GCA_030641505.1 Gemmatimonadota bacterium
GGCGGCCTGGCGAGTGGCGTCGCGATGGCGGTGAAGTCATTGCGGCCAGAGCTTCGGGTCGTCGGTGTAAGCCAGGAGAACGGGGCTGCGATGTATGAGAGCCTCAAGGCGGGACGCATTGTTGAAGTCGAAGAGGAGCCGACCTGGGCCGACGCCTTGGCCGGAGGTCTGCCGTTCGACAATCGCTGGACGATCAACATGTGCCGGCAGTGGCTTGATGAGATTCGCCTGGTCAGTGAGGACGAGATCGCTGCTGCAATGGTGTACGCCTTGCGCCACGAGCACATCGTCCTCGAGGGAGGAGCCGCGGTCGGGCTCGCCTTGTTGCTGACTCATCCGACAGCGGATTGGGGAGGGGATGTGGCAGTGATATGCACTGGAGACAATGTCGATATCGATCGTCTACTGGACTTGGTGGCAGGAGAGACGGAGAAGGAGACTCCATCATGAGCGCGGTCGTCGTCAGTGAGCGGGAGCTGCGGCAGCAGGTCGGATTGGACTCGACAGCGCTGGAAGCCATCGAAAAGGCTTTCTCCTGGGCCTCGACCGGGCGGGCGGTGATGCCCCCGATCATGCACATCGACGTGGCCGAAGGGCCGGGAGACGTCGATGTCAAGAGCGCCTACGTCTCTGGACTCGACAGCTTCGTCGTCAAGATCGCTTCCGGCTTCTTCGGCAATGCCGACCTCGGGCTTCCCACTGGCAGTGGCCTGATGGTGGTCCTGAGTGCTCGCACCGGTTTCTGCGAAGCCGTTCTGCTGGACAATGGTTATCTGACCGATGTGCGAACGGCCTTGGCCGGGGCGGTGGCAGCTCGGTACTTGGCGCCCCTCTCGGTTCACACGGTCGGTGTTATCGGCGCCGGAGTCCAAGCGCGGCTGCAAATCGAAGCGCTGCGATTGGTGCGGGACTTCGACGACGTCCTCGTATACGGCCGATCCGCTGAGCGGGCTGCGGCCTACTGCGACGAGATGAGCGAACGGCTGGGCGTTGGAGTGGAGGCGACAACGAGCGTTGAGGAGCTAGTGGGCCAGAGTCAGATCGTGGTCACGACGACACCCTCGCGTGAGCCGCTCGTCGAAGCTGCGTGGCTCCATCCGGGCCTTCACATCACTGCAATGGGCTCCGATCTGCCGGGCAAGCAGGAGCTCGCGGCGGACGTACTGCGCGCAGCCGACCTTTTGGTGTGCGATTCAAAGACTCAAGCGGCTTGTCACGGAGAGCTACAGCATCTGGCGGAGCTGGAGACCCGGCGAGCTTTTGAGCTTGGCGAGATTACGTCTGGCGGACGGCCCGGGCGCACTGACGACAAGGCGATCTCGGTTTGCGATCTCACCGGTATGGGCACTCAGGACACAGCGATTTCGCTCTTCGCGTTGAGGCGATTCGCCGACTGATCATGGGCAAACGGATTGCAGACGCTTGACACAGCGCGCTTACGGCTCGACCCGCTCGCGCCGATGCACGCGGACGTGATGTTCGAAGGGCTGAGTGATGAGCGCCTCTACGAGTTCGTCGCCGAACGGGCTCCGGCGAGCCTAGCGGCTCTCTGGGATCGGTACCGAATGCTGGCCAGTCGCAAGTCGCCCGACGGCTCAGAAGAGTGGCTGAACTGGGCACTCTGGTCCAAGGCTGACCGTCAATATGTCGGCTTTGTGCAGGCTACGGTGTCCACGGATCGTTCGGCCCAGATAGCCTACGTATTGATGTCTGATCATTGGGGAAAAGGTTTTGCACGCGAGGCGGTCACTGCAATGGTCACCCACCTCCACGAGCATTACCGCGTCACGCGAGTGTTGGCGCGCGTCGACACGCGAAACCAACGCTCGATCGCCTTGCTAGAGGTACTCGGATTCGAGCGCCTAGCGATCCACCGGCACGCCGAGAAGATTCGCGGGGTATGGTCGGACGAAGCTGAGTACCAGATCGTCCCCCAGTGACGACTCGTCACGGGGTGAAATGCCTCGCCTCCCCAACGCCATTGAACATCTTTGCGCCACTATGCGTCATACGTACAGCATGTCATCGAGGTTGGGCGGCTCCGTTAGCTCAATGGAGGACAGTATGAAACCCTTCTTGATGTTAGCTGGTATGATCCTGTTCCTTTGGCAACCCACTGTTGCCCAAGATAGAACGGAAGGCGTTCGTGGTGACCCGTTAGCGATTGCTGAAGCCCAAGCCATGGTGGAAACCATGGGCGGAATGGAAATATGGGCACAATTGAAAAGCGTTCATTTTGTTCACGAATGGTACCCCTGGTACAGAATCGATTCCTATATCGAGAACGAGATCCTCGACCTTACCGGTCCCCGATCCCGGGCGGAAAGGAAGAGTGAAATCGACCACAGGATACGAGCCTATAGCCCTGAAGGCAGACATTGGTCTGTCGTTAATGGCGAATTTGCATACGCCAGTGAAGAAACGTTCGAAAATGCTATGGCGAGAGCTCCTTTTAACTTCTATCGGATGGTCAGGGCCATCGCAATCGGTGATCCCTATTACGAGATTCGATTCGGGGAAGGCGACATTGCACAGACTCGTCGGCTTGAGTTTTATGGACCAGATGGGGTTCTACACGGCTGGATCATATTAAATGCCAGGCAGGAACCTATCGTTAAGGCGACTACTCAATATCGGTATACGTTGGGGCCGCTGAAGCAATTCGGAAACCTCCGAGTCCCTGATTGGGGTGTATACGAAAACGGGACAACCCGGTACCAGATGATTTCGCTTAAAGGCAACAATCAGCCTCCCGATTCTTCTTTGTTCTTGCCTCCTCCAGAGTTTCGGACAAACAACGCGAGATAATAACTTACAACCCGAATGGAGGCTGTATGAAAATGTTACATCACCAACTTGCCTTGGTTCTGGTTGCCGCGGTTGCGTGCGGTAGTGCCGATGGGACGACCTCGCAAAGGCCGTCTAAGGGGTCAGATCACAGCGAAGCCGTTGCGGCAACGTACGACCTTGCAACACCCACTAAAGTGAAAGTCTACAAACCTACTTTCTGCGGTTGCTGCGCGAGTTGGGTTGAGCACCTGCGAACCGCGGGGTTCGAGGTCGAGGTGCAGGAAACAGACGAACTCGAGCTCGTCAAGTCCGAGCTGGGAGTTCCGTCTGAGCTCGAGTCGTGTCACACAGCCGAGGTGGAAGGATACGTGATCGAGGGCCACGTCCCCGCTGACGTGATCGCACGGCTACTTACCGAGCGACCGGAAGTCAGGGGAATCGCGGTGCCGGGTATGCCCGCCGGATCACCTGGGATGGAGGCCGACGGACAGACGGACCCATTTGATATCGTTTCCTTCGACGAGAAGGGTCAAACATCAGTGTATGAGACCCGATGATCGATTCTGTCGGGTCCTGCGTTCAGTTCACATGCGGGGGCGCTCGAAGATCACCCGACCGTCGACGATAGTCAGCACGACCCGGATGTTCTTGAGTTCGATTGGGTCCACCTCGAAGGGATCCCTGTCCAGCACCACGATGTCGGCCAGGAAACCGGGCTTCAACTTCCCCTTGTAAGTCTCCTCTCCCGCGACCCACGCATTGTTGACCGTGTAGGCGCGCAAAGCCGTCTCGACGTCGATCCGCTCTTCAGGGAACCAGCCTCCTTCGGGCGTGCCGTCGATCGTTTGGCGTGTCACCGCTGCGTAGATGCCGTGCAAAGGGTTCGACGTGTACCAGGCGGCGTTTGTGCCCGGCCAGTCGCTACCGAACGAGAGCAGCACACCCGCTTCATGGAGCGTCTTGAACGCGTACGCCCACCTGCCCCGCTCGCCGATGCGTTCCTCCATCCAGCGCATGTCGTCGATGGTGTGGTAGGGTTGCATCTCGGCGATGACTCCGAGCTCGGCCTCACGCTGTGCGGTCTCTGGACCTCGGATCACCTGGTTGTGAATGATCGCAAAGCGCCGTCCCTCGCGCTCGCCGTTCACCCGCTGAACCTCTTCGTAGATATCGAGGATCTCGTCGATCGCCTCGTCCCCGATGGCGTGGACCCTCGGGTTAAAACCAGCCGAGTCGGCGGCGAACACCAGGCGGCGCATGTTCCCCTCGGGCATGAAACCCGAGCCGTCGTCGGTCACGTAACCGGTATTGCGCTCGTCTCGCCAACTTCCGCGCACACCCGTCGTCAGGTAGGGCTCGTAGAAGCGGGCAGAAGACGCACCCATGATCCCGTCGACGAAACCCTTCAGACCCTGGTACCGGATCCACTTGTCGCCGAACCCCTCGGTGATGCCCGCGTCCCGCATCTCGTCCCACGTGTCGAGCACGAGACGCATGTTGACGCGGGACGTCAGCTCACCGGCCGCACGGAGTCTGTGATAGACCTCGACTTGTCCAGGCGGAGTGATATCGAAGAACGTCGTGACGCCATGTTCCGCGAGTCGGGCTAGCGCTGCCCTTCCCTCGGCCAGCCGCTGCTCTATGGTCTTGGCCGGGATAGCACCACGGATCCGGCTTGCCGCGTCGTCGCTAACGCGTCCAGTTGGTGAGCCGGCTTCACACTCCACTCCGTCCCACGAACAGTCGGCTCCAGCAGCGTCGAGCGCAGCACTGTTGGCCACGTATTGCGACCGGTCCCAATTCCAGAGAATCGCCGGGTTGTTCGGAGATACGGGATCGAGCAGCGACCGGTCCGGACTGAAGAGACGAGCTGGCTTCTCCCCGTCGGCGCCACGCCCGGTGGAGCTCATCGCCCACTGCTCGTAGGCTCCCCA
>DAOWHI010000227.1 GCA_030641505.1 Gemmatimonadota bacterium
CCCAGCACCCGCATGAACGTCGTCGGCATGATGCGGTTGGCCGACACCGACACGGTGTTCTCGCCCTCCGCGTTGACGCCAAAGGTGATGTCCAACAGCGCCGGGTCGACGCCGTTGGCAGCCGCCAACGCCTCGATCCGCTGTTGGGCTGTGGCTTGCCCCAACCGCAACGATGCCGCTCCCGCCAGCGCGGCCGCATCGACCGCCCGCGACAACTGGGCGCGCGTCACGTACGCGCGACCGCCGTCGATCGCCAGGCCGGCGATCCCAAGGATCGCGACCAGGCTGATCGCGACCATCGCCAGGACCGCACCCCGCTGGTTTCGTATGAGCTTTCGCATGTTACCTCCTGCAAAGATGAGGCGGGGGCGACCCGTTAGGGACATTAGAAGACGGCGCGTTCGTAGAGCTGGCTCGGCACAAGCACACCCATCAGGCTCCCGAACGGGGTTATTTGATCGTAGTTGTAGAACACTTCCACGGTGTGGACGCTCTGACCCTCCATCAGGCCCAAATCGGCCATGCTGGTTGCGGTACCGCCGACGTTGCCGACCTGGCTCAATCCATCGTAGCCGGTGCTCGCCGACTGCGCGACGATGAGCGGCGCACCACCGGTTACGGTGATCCGCGTCGCGATCGCACCCCCCTTACTGGCGAGGTTGATGCTGCTGCCGTTGGTCATCACGATGTTGACGGACTCACCCAGCGACGACCCTCGGGCGGCCAGGTTGGCGCCCTCGCGGCTCAAGCTGGTCAACGTGTGCTCGCGGCTCAGCGCGGTCCCGAACTCGACGATCCCGAGCACCATGCCCAACAGGATCATCGAGACCAGGACGGTCTCGATCAGCGCGTTGCCGCGCTCATCTCTAATTCTCGAAAAACGGCTCATTCTTCATCGATGTCGAAACGGTGAACGTGTACTCGCCATCGGGAAAGACATCCTGAACCCCGGGCGTGACGAAGTCGTAGCTAAAGTTGCCGCTGACGGTGACGACTTGCGACGGACTGCCGCCATCGGACGGGTCGATCGACAGTTGATCGACGTCGAGGTCGAGCGCGATCGCCTGCCGCTGGATGACCGCCACGATCGACTGGGCTCGCGTCAGCGAGTTGCCCTGGTCGTCGTCGAGCGTGCCTCCGGTGACCGCGAACCGCGCGGCTTCTGCAACCGCGTGTTGCATCGTCACGCGTGCGTAGAAGAGGCGCCCGAACTCGAAGATCCCCATGAACAAGATCATCACGATCGGGATGGCGAGCGCCAACTCCAAGACCGTGCTGCCCCGATTGCCACGGAAGAGACGACCAAAGTTTCTGAATCCCATCATTTGCCAAGCTCGTTTCGTAAGAGTCGTCTGGGGCGGCTTCTCCGCCCGTAACCACGGCCTGCTGAGTATGCAGACCCTGTACCACTCATCGGTGTTTTGAGACTTTTTTTCCAGCTTCTCGGAAAGCGACTACAATTGTGGAAGCGGAGTTCCGTTCGCGCGGTTTGAAGGTGCCGATCCGGAGGCAAGACGAAGGGACTGAATCCCGGCAGACCAGTGCTTGTCTGAACTTCGCGGGGGACCGCTACCGCTTCTTACAAGCGGTCTTGCAAAAGGCGACCCAGTGGTTTGGGGCCGAGGAATCAAGCTATGGTCGGAGGTCCGCATGGAGGGTGGCGCGGCCAGTCCCGGGGACCGACCGCGCCGGAGGGAGGGAGAAACGGGGGAAGCTTGAGCTACTTGCTGAGCCGGACCAGGATGTCCTGGGCTACGGCTCGAAACACATCGTCCAGCTCCGCCGCAGTCGGCGCGAAGTACGCGCTCCCCTGTGGCTGGCTGGGGTCGGTGATGCCGTCCTCGTTAGCCAACTCGCGCAGGTAGTCCATGTCCGGCGTCAGAATCGGATCCGGGTTGTTGGGGTTCCCGAGCCCTATCGTGAACAGATAGATGTTGGCCCCGCGGATCTGACCTGCCTGTCGGCGGCCGTTGGCTTTGCCGCGGGTGCGGACCGTATTCTCGGTCATGCCAAAGCACGACGACACCCACGCGCACCCGTCGGCGCGAGCCAACCGATCCATCGGCAGCGCATCAGGGTTGTCGAAGTAGCCTCGCACGTTGCCCGTGATCCGGGTCGACACCGCCGCCACGCGATCCTCGCCGCCGATGTTCCCGCGAAAGGCCGTCGGCCGCCCATCGGTGAAGAACACCACCACCTGAACCGAGCGGTTGCGGGTGGGGCCGTTGATGAGTGTCTCCTTGCCGACCCTCAACCCCTCACCGGTGTTTGTGTCACCAACCGACGTCATGGCGTCGATCGCTGCCCGGACATTGGCCCGGAATGGCTGGCTGAGTGGTACATGTTGACCGGCGCGAACCTGGAACGAAACCAACCCCACCTGGTCGATCGATTCACTAAAGTTGTCGATGAAGTCCTTGGACGCGTTCTGAAGGTCGTCCCACGCACCTTCACGGGCGATCGAGCCTGACTGATCCAATACGAGCACGAGATCGAGCGGCGGAACGGTAGCCTCGGCCGCCGCCACCACACCGACCTGATTCCGTCCGAGGACGCGCATAAAGGTTGTCGGCACGATCTCACTGGCGCTAACCGAGACGGTGTTCTCACCCTCAGCGTTGACGCTAAACGAGTAGTTGAGGAGGGCCGGGTCGACTCCGTTGGCCTTGGCGAGCGCTTGGATCCTCTGCTCGGCGTCGGCCTGGCTTTGCCGCAACGCCGCAGCACCGCCCAGCGCCGCCGCATCCACCGCGCGCGACAGCTCGGCTCGCGCTACATAGGCACGCCCCGAGTCGAGCGCGAGGCCAGCCATGCCGAGCAGGGCGACGAGGCTCACCGCGACGAAAGCCAGCACGGTCCCGCGCTCGTTGCCAATCACTTGGTGCCAAAAACCCTTCCTCATCGCTCTCTCCTCTTTCCTCCGTCTTGCTGACATCCTAGAAGACCGCCCGGGTGTAGAGTGTGTTCGGAATCACGGTTATCAGGTTCCCGAGCGGGGTCATCCGCTGATAGCTGTAGAAGATCTCGACTATGTGGATCTGTTGACCTTCCTGAAGACCCAATGTGGCCAACGACGGTGCCGGGTCCCCGATCCCTCCGATCCGACTGACACCCGCGTAGCCGGCGCTGACCGCTTGGTCCTGGATAATCGGTGTGCCGCCTGTGACCACCAGTCGCGTGCAGATCACGCCGCCGCGTGACGGCAGCTTGATCGACGTTCCGTTGCTGGAGACCGTCTGCACCGCCTCCGTCAGCGCCGAGCCGCGGGCGGCGATGTTTGCGCCCTCCCGGCTCAGACTCGTGATCGTATGGTCGATGCTGATCGCGTTCCCAAACTCGACGACCCCGAGGAAGACCAATAACAGGAGCGTCGTCACCAGCGCGGTCTCGACGGTCGCTGTCCCGCTTTGCGACCTCCCCATTAGACCCGTATTTCTCGCTCGAGTGTAGGTCACTCACGGGCCACCACTTAGGAACGGCTCGTTCTTCATCGAGGTCGCGACGGTGAAATCGTACTTCCCGCCCGGGAAGAACGTGCTGACACCGGGGGTAACAAACTGAAACTCGAAGTTCCCAGTCACGGTGACGATCTGGCTTGGGCCGCCGCCATCGGCCGGATCGACGATTAGTTGATTGACGTCGAGGTCGAGCGTTCTCGCGTTATTCGTAATCATGCTCTTGATCGACTCGGCCCGTGACATGGCGTTGCCTTGGGCGTCGTCGAGCGTGCC